>JBATTI010000314.1:0-10202 GCA_049670445.1 Albidovulum sp.
TAATGACCGCACCGTAAGGCGTCATGACGCTGCTGTCGCGCGAATAGACCTGCATGGTCAGTTCCGGTTCAGCCGGAAGCATGTGGATCTTGACCCCAAAATGCTCATAAGCCGAAACCAGTTCGGCGTGCTGGGCCTGAGCCACCTGAATGTTGCAAGGCGCTTCACGCAGGTGTTTGCGTGACAGGCTTGATGTGGCCCGGTGAAACAAATAGGCGGGCGAACCCAAAAGCACATCCGTCAACGGATCGGTTTCATTGCGCATGCCCCAATGGGCCATGGGTGCCGTACCACCCCCATCTACCCGGCGCTTAAGCGTGAAAGGTTCCGACGCGGTTCCGACCTTTTGCAACATGTGACACCCCATTTGGCTTTGGTTTCGATATCAGACTGGCGCGCTTCGTAGGCCACTTAGCCAATCTGCCCTCTTTGCCAGATTAAATGTGGGCAAGTCGCAGCACAGGTCAATTGAAAGAAATTCGCGTTCTCGGAGAAATCCATTCACCATTACCGGGCAAGAAAGCCGCAAGGCGATACGCGGCCCTGAAGAAAGAAGTGCGACCAGCCGCACAGCCGGGCGGGCAAGATAGCTCTGTCAAGAACCGAGGGTCCACCCCGTTGGTACCGGAAACAAAGCGCAATGAATCGCAACATTGCGCAGATATCGCCAATATTCCTCTTTTGCGCCCCATTGTTGCCGGTTTCTCCGACGATCAACCGCAAGAGGCATTGGTGATCAATCAAATTGGCATCAGTTGAATACTTGGCCGCATGGGTGGCGTTCGAAGACTGGATGGGAGCTTTCTGATGGCGATCAAAGAACTTGCACAGGCGGCTGGTCAAGAAGACCAGTTGGACGAGTTGCAGCCAGGAACAACCCTTTTGCATGGCCAGTACACGATCACCCGTTTTTTGAACAATGGTGGCTTTGGCATTACCTATCTGGCCAAAGACAGCCTTGATCGCGAAGTGGTCATCAAGGAATGTTTTGCCGATGCATTTTGCCGCCGAACCAAGACGATTGTCAGCGCACGTTCGCGTGCACACCAAGGTGAGCTGAAATCAATCATCAAACATTTCATCCAAGAGGCCCGCAGCCTCTCAAAGCTTGTGCACCCAAACATTGTCGGCGTGCATCAGGTCTTTGAAGACAACGACACCGCTTATATGGCTATTGACTATGTCGACGGCAAAGATCTTATGGATCTTCTGGAAGATCCATCGGTCAAGTTCACGCCGACACAGATTGTCGACATTACCCGCAAGATGCTTGCGGCCGTAGGTTTTGTGCATGACCACGGGCTTTTGCACCGCGACATCTCGCCTGACAATATCTTGGTTAACCAGGCTGGCGAACCGATCTTGATCGACTTTGGCGCCGCACGTGAACATATCAGCGCGTCTGATCGTAAGCATACCGCCCTTCGGGTGGTCAAAGACGGCTACTCGCCACAAGAATTCTACATCGCGGGCAGTGAACAGGGTCCATGGAGCGATCTTTATGCGCTCGCCGCCTCGCTTTATCACCTGATAAAGGGCGAGGCTCCGATCAATGGCCAGCAACGGCTTGCCGCACTTGCCGAACAGCGCGGTGATCCCTACCAACCGCTGACCGGAAATTTTAAAGGCTATCCCGCAGGCTTCCTTGAAGCCATCGACAAGGCGATGATCACACAGCCGACCTTGCGGTTGCAATCGGCCGCCGCATGGCTCGAAATGCTGGAGAATAAGGGCGCTGCGGAAACAGATACATCGAAGGGCGCAAAGAAAATTGATGGCAACCCGGATGCGGCCATTGCCAAGCTTCTGACCGATACCGCCAAGACCGATACCGAAACTACGGATGCCGACACTACCGTTGCCGCCAAGGACAAGGCCTCGAAGCCCTTCGCGCCTTTGTCTGAAGAAGAACAACGGCGCGAATTCGAGCAAGAACCAAAGGGCCGCGGCTTGTTGATGGCGGGCTCTGGCCTGGCACTTGTCGCCGTTCTCGGGCTTGTCGGTTACAGTTTTATGGGCGCCGATGAAACCGCCACAACCTCCGTGGCAAAGCCGCAGGTTGCCACGCTTGCCGGCGCCGAGGAAACAAGCGCCAGCGGTGCTGCCGCCGAAGCAGCCGCCGCTTTGGCCGCTGAAGAAGAAGCCACGCGCGTTGCTGCCGAGGTAGAAGCCGCGCGCGTTGCCGCTGAGGTAGAAGCCGCGCGCATTGCTGCCGAAGAAGAGGCCGCACGCATCGCCGCCGAAGAAGAAACCGCGCGCGTTGCCGCCGAAGAAGAGGCCGCACGTGTTGCTGCCGAAGAAGAGGCCGCACGTGTTGCCGCCGAGGAAGAAGCCGCACGGGTTGCTGCCGAAGACGAAGCCGCACGCGTTGCTGCAGAAGAAGAGGCCGCACGCATCGCCGCGGAAGAAGAGGCCGCACGCGTTGCTGCCGAGGAAGAAGCCGCACGAGTTGCTGCTGAAGAAGAAGCCGCACGCATCGCCGCTGTGGCCGCCCAAGGCCCGATCCTTGAACAGCAAGTCAGCTTCGCACTTTGGGATGTCGCAATGCCCTTCAAATTCTCGCAAGGGACCCAACGCAATGCAGAAGTTGCGCTGATCACCGATGTATCAAAGGATGCAAATCTTGCGACAGTTGGCAGCTGGCTGAAAGAAGGCACCGAAATTTACACAGTCAACGAAACGCCGCTGAGCAAAAATCAGCCGCTTGAAATGCAGATCCTGAACGCGATGGTTGTCGATCCCGACGGCTACACGCGGGTTGGCATTCGCTACAAAGATGCCGCATCCGGCCGCTTTGACCGGGCCTTGCTTGCTGTGCCGGTCGTGCGCAAGCTTGGGCTTGCTGACGGCACCTTGCTTGAAGTGCGGATGATCGACGGCAACTGGGCCACGACCGTAACCGAAGTTCCCACTGACACAGATAGCGGCCTGAAGGTTGGCGACATTTTGGAAAGCGAAATCACAACCGCCCAGACCGTCAACACTCCAGACGCAATCGAATTGGTGATGTCCGACCTGGTGCGTCAAACAGCTGAAGTCGCAGCCTTCCAGATCATGCGCGACGGTACGCAAGTAACACTCGATGTGCCACTAGCAAGGTAAAAAGCTCAGGACAAACACTGCACTCGGCCAGGCATGACGCCAGGCATCAAAGAAGTTCCGACCATTTTTAACGCCTGCAAAGCCAAGAAAGGACATGACGCAATGAATATTCAAGCCAGATTTTTGTCCGGCCTGATACGCATCGGCCAAGTTTTGGCATCAGGCAGCCACCGTGCTCAAAAGCAGAAACCTAACCGCCACCCTCAAAACCCATCGCAGATGTGAACCGACTGAACATCCCCGGCACGTCGACGATTTCGACGTAAAGCCACATCTGGCAAAAAGGACCACCCGAATGAAGAAAACCATGACATTTTTGGGCGTATCAGCCTTGGCACTCATGATCGGCGGCGGTGCCGCGATGGCACAGGATGCCTGCGGAAACTACGTCGTGAAGTCCGGTGACAGCCTGCGCAAGATTGCGAAGAAAGCTTATGGAAACGAGCGTTTTCAAAGCATCTACAATGCCAATCGTGCCATCATTGGCAGCAACCCCAACGTGATTGAAATTGGCATGCAGCTGCGTCTTCCTTGCGCTGATGGTACCACGACCGAGGCGGCAGCGCCCGCAACCAGCACCGATGAAAACGCACCAATCGTGTTGATCACAGGCAACGATTTTCCACCATTCACCGATGAACAACTGCCCGATCGTGGCATGTTCACGCGGTTGGTAGAAGTTTCCGCCATGCGCTCTGAAACCGAAGTCCCGGTTGAGGTGAAATTCGTCAACGATTGGGACGCGCATCTTGAAACGCTTTTGCCGGCTATGGCCTTTGACGGATCATTCCCGTGGTCGAAGCCCGATTGTGAGCGCCCCGAGATCTTGTCGAAAGATGACCAAAATCGCTGCGACAACTACAATTTCTCTGATCCGTTTTATGAGATTGTCGACGGCCTCTTCGCCCGCAATGGCAGTGGATACGAAACGGCCACCGGATATGAAGAACTTAAGGGAACCCGGATTTGTCGGCCAGAAGGCTATTCGACCGGCCATCTTGATGCCGCCGGATTGACAGAACCGATGATCACCTTGACCCGCCCGGTCCTTGTCTCGGCTTGTTTTGAGGCATTGATGGCTGGCGCGGTCGACATCGTCTCAATCGACAGCCAGGGTGCGACCGATACGATGAAACCGCTCGGGCTTCAAAGCGAGGTCTCCGAAAACCCCAATCTAAGTGAAGTTCAGGCCCTTTATGTGGTGGTCAACAAATCCCACCCCAGAGCAGGGGAAACCTTGGACATCGTCAATCGTGGCCTGCGTGTCATGCAAGAATCCGGTGAGTGGTACGACATCGTGTCGACGGCCCTCGGGCGTCAGATGGCTGCGAAGGTCAATTAACAATTTCCGTTGCCCCAAGAACAAGTCCGATTCTTAACCCAGATATTGCGGCGTTCAGTCCCGGCCCCGCAAAACCGCCAACACTTCTAGAAAGAGGTCCCAAATGCTGAATATGCATAAAACCAAAATCACCGTGGCTTCCATTCTTGCCGCCACCGTGTTTCTGCCAATTGCGGCGGCTGCCCAAGAGGCGTGTAAACCTTACACCGTCCAGCAGGGTGACAGCCTTGGGTCAATCGCCCAGGCCGCCTACGGCAGCTTTGACTATCAGATGATCTTCAACGCGAACCGTAATGTCATCGCCAGCCCCAACAAGCTGGAGCCCGGCACCGAGCTTGTGCTGCCTTGTGAAGACGGCAGCCTGACCGAAGGTAGCGACGTCACCGCAATCATCGCGGATGAGGAAGAAAAGCAGTCCAAACGGGCAAAATCGAATATCTACGAACCCCCGCTGAAACTGGTCAGCGGCGGTGGCTGGGCCCCGTTCACTGGTGAAGAACTGAAAGGCGGCGGCATGTTTGTGCGTCTTGCCACGACAGCGCTTAACCGTGGCGGCAACGACCGCGAATACAACGTCAGCTTCGTGAACGACTGGAACTCGCATCTTGACACGCTCTTGCCGCTTGGCGCCTTTGACGTGTCGATCGCCTGGATCATCCCCGATTGCTCAAAGCTTGATCTGCTCGACGACAATGGCAAGTTCCGTTGCACCCAACTCGACAAGTCGCTGCCGAGCTACGAGGCCGTTTCCGCCTATTGGACGATGCCCGACAGCAAATACGCAAATGTGACATCTTTCGCGGATTATGCCGGCGCCCGGATCTGCCGCCCCGAAGGCTGGTCGACAGCCGATCTTACCGTCGAAGGTCTGGTTGAACCTGTGGTTACCATGATGCGGCCCGCGACTGCCGAAGATTGCGTGAACGCGCTTTTGAAGGGCGAGGCCGATATGGCTCCGCTTGACATTGAGACCGGCGGCGCGACCGTTGCCTCAATTTCCGAGGCCGCCGGAGTTGTCCTGCCCAACCCGAACCTGTCGAACCTCGAACAGCTGTCCTTCGTGACGCATAAGACCAACCCGCGCGGGCGCGTCTATATTGCGATGCTGAACAAGGGCCTGAACGAGATGCGCGAATCGGGCGAATGGTATGCGGTCATCGCCGACAGCCTTGCTGAATTTAACAAGTCCAAGCAGTAAAACCGGCTCTCTCCAAAGCCAAAGCATGGCCCCCGTTCGCGGGGGCCATTGCCGTTGAAAGATCAAAATCTCTGTCGTTGGTTTGCTGTCGTGCAGGTGCAGATACGAACCGCCGTACCATTTCCGATCCGCAAAATCCGTCACCCCAAAAAAGCACCGCCCCTTTGAAACGACAAATTCGTGTCATGTTTTGGCCAGATTAAAATGAACATTGGTAGCTGAAGATTAAACAATGGTTACTCAGTCTCCGCATTAACTGCGCATTTGATTTGAAAGGCAAAGACCATGGGAATACTCAGCAAACTGTTCGGCCGAAAGAACCACGACAGCTCACCACAAGACGACATGATGGCTGACTTGCATGGCGGTGATGCCATGGATACCCTTGACCTGACGAACAACTTCAAGACCAAGAAGGTCATGTTGAATCTGGGCGAGGATACGAGTTCCAAAGGTGCCGCTGTCGCACCGAAAGCAGCAGCACCTGCCGATGCGGATCCTGTGGTGAACATCTGGGATATGGACAACACCGCCACGGCCGCACCTGCCGCGTCCCAGGAATTGTCCGAGCCTGCCGCGCGCATTGGCGCAACCCCCGCCCGCAAGCGCCGGACCAAGACCCGGCTGCTTGGCTTTGACAAGTCCGATGGTCAGGTCGTTGATATGTTCAACAACCCCGTCGCGGTCGACGCTTCCCGCAGCACCCGCTTTCCCGTGGGCTGGATTGTTGTGACCGACGGACCCGGACGTGGCGAATCCTTCACGCTTCAGGCTGGCATGTCCCCGATTGGACGTGGTGAAGACCAAGTCGTTCAACTTGACTTTGGTGATAGCGCTATTTCGCGCACCAACCACGCAGCCATCGTCTATGATCCGGAAACCTTCCAGTTCTTCTTGGGTCACGGCGGCAAAAGCAACATTGTGCGCCTGAACAATTCACCCGTGATCAGCAACGAGGCGCTCAAAGACGGCGACCTCATTCGCATGGGTGAAACGACCTTGCGGTTTGTTGCCCTTTGCAACGACAAATTCAACTGGTCGAACGACAAAGACGAGGAGATCGACAATGTGGAGATCGCCTGAACCTCGTTTTGACGTTGCGTCAGCCATTTGTCAGGGCGGCAGGGACTATCAGGAAGATGCAATCGTTACCGATTTTCCGGCTGGAACGGATATCGGGGTAACGGTCCTTGCCGATGGCATGGGTGGACACGCCGCAGGCGATGTCGCGTCCAAAATCGTCGTGACCGAAGTCTTCAGCGATCTGAAATTCGAAAGCGCGAATTTCGCCGAATTCGAGGCCGAGATCCCGCGCTACCTAACCCATGCTGCAGCCAATGCAAACGCAAGCGTGCGCGAACATGTGATGGAGAACCCTAACACCCAAGGCATGGGCGCCACACTTGTCGCAATCGTCATGGTCGAAAACCGCATGTACTGGATGTCCATCGGGGATTCGCCGCTTTATCACATGCGCGGCGGCAAACTGCAGCAGCTGAACGAAGATCATTCGATGGCTCCGCAGATCGATTTCATGGTGAAATCAGGCATTTTATCAGCAGAAGCGGGCAAAGATCATCCAGATCGCAACTGCCTTACTTCGGTGATCTTGGGCGACCGGGTCGCAAAATCTGACTGTCCGAACAGGGCGTTCACGCTAGAGGTTGGTGACATTGTCGTCGTCTCAAGTGATGGGCTGCAATATCTGGAAGAGCCGAAAATCCAAAAGATCCTGCACAAGTACCGGCGCCGGAAAAGTGCCGAAATTGCAGAACATCTGCTGGCCGCGATCAACGAACTTGCCGATCCAGATCAAGACAATGTCTCTTTCGCGGTCATCAAGCTTAACCATAACAAGCCAGTGATGCAGGTCGTAAGGCAAAAACCAACCGGTCTGATCGACATTGAATCTGCCCGCTCGACACGCGTTGTCGTGGCACCAGATGCAGCTATTGGTGAAGCCGCAGCGCGCGCCACCCATCCCGGCCAAAACCCTGACACGGAAGCCGAGGAATTGGCCCCGGTCAAAGCGGCCGCCGGAGGAAACTGAACGTGACCGATCAGGCCCAAGATACGACGGTACAAGCACTGGATCGCGCCATTTCTTCGGGCGCGATTCCGGCCAAGCTGCAAGAACAGGCCAAAGCCGTGCTTGCAGCCATGACCAAGCCTGTGCGCCTGACGGTCTTCGGCCTGCCCGGATCCGGCAAATCCAGCCTGATGAACCTCCTTTTGGGCAAAGAAGTCTTTGCCCATGGGGATCGCTTGCCAACCACACAGATCACTTGGGGAGATGTGCCAAAATCGAGCTGCACAATGGCAGATGGCAGCACCCAAGAGCTTGATCATTTCGATACCGCAAAAATTGCCTCGACCGCACCAATCTTCGTCCAGACCCAAATGCCATTGCCCGCCTTGGGCAAGATCAGCCTGATGGAAGTGGTTGCAAATGGCAGCCCGGCCGAGCTGGCACGTGCCTTGGCATGGGCAAGCAACAAGACGGATGTAGCACTGTGGTGTAGCCAAAGCTTCGGCCAAACCGAACAGCAGCTTTGGGATGCGGCACCTGACAAGATGAAGGACCACGCTTTCCTTTTGCTGACCAAAGCCGATGTTTTGAGCGCGAGAGGCAGCCTGAACAACACCCTAAGCGACGTTCGCGATCAAAGCGCTGATCAGTTCAAAGAGATTTTGGCAATCGCCACCCTTGATGCCATCGCCGCGCGCGGCGCTGATGGCCGTGTCGACAAGGAAAAGATGACGGCAAGCGGTGGGCGCGCCTTGATCGCGGCTATCTTGCACGAGGTTGAGCTTGGCCGGCAGGCGGCCAAGGACCAGGCAGAGCTGTTGTTGAATCGCTACCCGCCGGCTGAATCGGCAAGCGCCGCCCCGCCCGCGCAACAAGCAGACCAACCCGCCCGGACCGACGCCGCCCCCCAAGACTCCGCCCCGCAAGACCCCGTACCGCAGGACTCCGGCGAACCGGTCACATTGCACCCGGCAACGCGCGCGGCTTACGAAGACGCGGTTGAACGCCTTTCGCAAACCGGACAGCGCTTTGCAGAAGATCTGGCCAACAACGGCTCGGTTGATGCCACGCGTCTTATGGATGAGACGGTAAGTTCGGTGCAATGGCTCTGCGACTATCTGAGCGAAAACGGCGAGGCCAGTGATCCGGCCCTTATCCAGATGCGCAACACGGCTTTCGATGCCGCCGATCTGATGCAACTGATGCAAATGGAAAATGAGACAACGGCAGTAACTGAATCCCTCAGCGTGGTAATCCAGCTCAAACGAGAGATGGAAGCAGGTCTGGCGGCTTAACCCCCGCGCGCGCCATGCGGCGGGCAGACCTAAGACATTGATGCCAAAACGTCGCTAAAGTTTCCAATCGTTAAATAATTCAAACTTAATCCGAATTGCTGCCGCATTTTTGCCTCTGATCACTGGTCTTGTCTCAATAAGCAACCTTGGAAAATACGCATTTTCAGACAATGCAGCTTTTTTTCCTGCAAAGCCAAAGGACGACGTGATTAGCGATGAGTGAGCACATAGAAAACCTTTGCGAAAACGGCAAAACTGAAGATCGCAGCTTCATGAAAAACGGGTTTGATCTTTTGTCAGGCCTGCGGGCCCAGCTTGACGAGCTTAGCGATACGCTTCTTGACATCGACGCCGTCAGTGGCCCGACCGATGACAAGCTGGTTGCGAAGCTGAGAGCCGACCTGCAGGAATTTCAACCAAGCATAACCATGATCGGGCAGATCAAATCAGGCAAGACGTCGCTGGTGAACGCTATCGTCGGTCGCCCCGGCTTGCTGCCAGCAGATGTGAATCCATGGACATCGGTCGTGACCTCTTTGCACCTCAATGTGCCACGCGAAGCTGATGCGGCGATTGCCTCATTCCAATTTTTCAATGCCAGTGAATGGGATCATCTGGTCTCCAACGGCGGCCGCATCGGTGAACTTTCTATGCGTGCGGGTGCCGATGAAGAATTGCAGAAAATTCACCAGCAAATCACCGCAATGCGCGACAAGACCCGCGCACGTCTGGGCCGCAAGTTTGAGCTTTTGCTGGGGCAGCGCCATGATTACCGGCATCTTGATGACGATCTGATGCAGCGCTACGTCTGCCTGGGCGATGATTTCGAAGATATCTCGCCCAAAGAACAACAGGGCCGTTTTGCCGATATCACCAAATCCGCCGATCTTCATATGACTGCGCCGAACATTCCCTTGCCGCTGTGTATCCGCGACACGCCGGGCGTGAACGACACTTTCATGATGCGCGAACAGATCACCATCAAATCCCTGCGCGACAGCCGTCTATGCGTCGTGGTTCTTTCGGCCTCACAAGCGCTAAGCTCGGTCGATATGGGGCTTATCCGCCTTATCTCGAACGTCAAATCTGATGGCATCGTGATCTTTGTGAACCGCGTCGACGAATTGTCCGACCCGGTCAACCAGATGCCTGACATCCGCGAAAATATCACCGCCACATTGTCAAAGATGAATGGGCCGTCACAGGCCAGAATTGTGTTTGGCAGCGCCTATTGGG
>JBATTI010000315.1:0-7869 GCA_049670445.1 Albidovulum sp.
CCTTGCTTCAGTCCCGATTATCCGGGACCGGACGCAAGAGGCAAGCAAGAGTTGCAGGCAAGGGCAGCGCAATTCGCAATCGCGCTGCCCGAACCAGGGTTTACCCTTTCGCCATCGCCTTTTTGACAATGCCGATGATGGCCATCAAGACCCCGCCGCCAACACCGCCTGATGCGACTGATGATATGATGGAGCCGATATCCATGCCTGCCGCCGCATCGCCGCCGCCCATAAGGCCGCCAAGGATCTGACTGCCAAGTCCGCCGCCAAGGATGCCGGCGATGGAATTGCCAATCGGGCCAAGGTCCAGATTCTTGAGAACTTTGCCAACGATATTACCGCCAGCGGCCCCTGATAAGAGGCTGATGATAAGTTGTTCCATGATTACTCGTTCCTTCCTGTCGGTCCGGCATACACGCCCGGATTTGCGGAGCTTTGCACGAATCAGCGCATCCGACAATTGTTTCCCAACGGGAAACGGCGGCCTAGCCTTGCTTGAGCAATCGTTGCTTTTGGCGGCCCCAATCGCGCTTGGCCTCGGTTTCGCGTTTGTCCGTGGCCTTCTTGCCTTTGGCGACCCCGATCTTGAGCTTTACCCGACCGCGATGATTGAAATACATCACCAGCGGCACCAGCGTCATGCCCTCGCGGCCGACGGCCTGCCACAGGCGCGAAAGCTCTTTTTTAGAGACCAGAAGCTTGCGCCTGCGCCGTTCTTCATGGCCAAAAACGCCCGCCTGTGTGTAAGGGGCAATATAGCTGTTGATCAGCCATAATTCGCCCCCTTCAACCGAGGCATAGCTATCGGCGATGTTTGATTGCCCGGTGCGCAAGGATTTCACTTCGGAACCGGCAAGGATGATCCCGACTTCAAGGTCGCTTTCGATAAAGTAATCAAACCGCGCCCGGCGGTTTTCAGCGATTACCTTGTAATTGGGGTCAGATTTTTCAGCCATGATCGCGCTGAGATAGGCGAGAGGGCGGCGCAAGTCCAGCCGTCTGCATATGTGGCGGATATGGTGTTGATTTGGCGCGGTCGGGGCGGGCGGTTGGTTTGGGTTGTTGAAAAGCAAAGATGTTTTGAAAAAACTCTGGAAAAATAGTACAAAATACGAAGATATGGATATTTTGTAATATAGTGTTCGAATAATTTGCGAATTTATGTAAATATCTGTGATGAAGTCTCATGGCTTTTGGACGATACTGGGCCAATCTTGTTAAGTTCGGAGGCCCCATCATGCGTTTTCAAAAAGCCCAAGCCCATCCACGCGCGAATCTTCGTGAATTATTGGCGGCAAGGCTTGGAAGCGGCGATGCTTTGGCCCGCGTCCAAGACAGCAAGATTGGCCAGAACGTGATCCTGGACGGCCCATTTGGCCCCAAAAAGATGATCTATGCCGATTACGTCGCCTCGGGCAGGGCGCTGCGGGTGGTGGAAGATGTGATCTTGGAAGACATCTTGCCCTATTATGCCAACAGCCATACCGAGGCGTCATTTTGCGGAGGTTACATGACCGGGCTGCGCCGAGATGCGCGGGATATTATCGCGCGGGCGTGCAATGCCTCGGATGAGTTTGCGGTGATCTTTGCGGGCGCGGGGGCTACGGCGGGGATCAACCGGCTGGTGCATCTTTTCGGGCTTGGCCAGAGCGGGCAAGATCCGTCAAAGGCGCTGGTTGTTATCGGACCATATGAGCACCATTCAAACATTTTGCCCTGGCGCGAGAGCGGCGCGAAAGTGGTTGAGATTGCCGAGGCGTCAACCGGCGGCCCCGATCTTGCGCATCTGGAGCAGATCTTGCGCGATCATGCCGATGTACCGCTGAAGATCGGCGCGTTTTCGGCGGCGTCCAATGTGACCGGGATGCTGAGCGACCTTGCCCCCGTGACCCGCATTTTGAAAGAACATGGGGCGCGGGTGGTGTGGGATTATGCAGGCGGCGCGCCCTATCTGCCGATATCAATGGAGCTTGGAGGCGGCTTGCAAGCCGATGCGGTGGTTCTTTCGCCGCATAAATTTGTGGGTGGGCCGGGGGCGTCTGGCGTGTTGATCGTGCGGCGCGGCGCGGTCATGGGCCAGTGCCCGAGCTGGCCCGGTGGCGGAACGGTGCGTTTTGCCGGGCCCGAGTCGCATGACTATGCCCAAAAACTTGAGGCGCGCGAAGAAGCGGGAACCCCCAATGTCCTGGGCGATATCCGCGCGGCGCTGGTGTTTTTGGTCAAGGAGGCGATCGGAGTTGCGTATATCGCCCGCCGGAATGAAGAACTTAACGCGCGCGCAACCAAGGCCCTGGGCGCGCATGACCGGATCCAGCTTTTGGGGCGTGGGCATGGGCCGCATCTGCCGTTCTTGTCTTTCCGGATCCGCGCGGGCAATGGCGGCTATCATCACCATCAGCTTGCGACCCGGATGCTTAGCGATCTTTACGGCATTCAGGCACGCGGCGGCTGTGCCTGTGCCGGGCCATATGTCCACCGGCTGCTGGGCATTGATGCGGCGGCCTCGGCGGTGTTGCGCCACAAGATCCTGGCCGGAGAAGAGCTGGCCAAGCCGGGTTTTGTCCGCCTGAACCTGAGCTATCTGTTGGCCGACCCCGAGGTGGATTTCATCTTGGATGCCGTGGGTGCGATCGCGGATGATTTGGACCGCTTTGGTGATCAGTATTTGGCAGATGCCAGCCATGCGATCTTCAGGCATAACGGTGCGCGGGCGGCCTGAGGCATCAGCGCCGGTGTTTGCAGATAGAGGGGGCATCAGATGTCTCATAAGCTGGACGACATTGACCGGCGTCTTTTGAGGTCTTTGCAAAAAGACAGCTCTGACAGCATTGACGTCTTGTCCGAGAAAGTCGGTCTTTCGCGCAATGCGTGCTGGCGCCGTATCAAGATTTTGGAAGATTCCGGGATTATCGCAAAGCGGGTTGCATTGGTTGACCCGGAGATGATTGATCTGGGGCTGTCGGTGATTGTGTTGATCAAGACCCGCGAACATGAAACCGGCTGGCTGGAAAGGTTTGACCGCGCCGTGCGCTCCATGCCTGAGATCATGGGGGCCTACCGTATGGCGGGGGAGCTTGACTATATGCTCAAGGTTCGGGTTTCGAGTGTGAAGGACTATGACCGGTTCTATCAAAGGCTGATTGATAAAGTGCCGCTGCATGATGTTTCCGCAAGTTTCGTTATGGAAAACATCAAGGAAACCCACGAATTGCCGATCTGAGGCGGTCTGACTTGGCTTGGTCGATCAGGCCCGGTTCAAAAATAGCTGCGCACCAAGGCGCCTGAAACCAGTGACCAGCCATTGGCGACCACGAAAAACGCCAGCTTGAACGGCAAGGATACGATCGCGGGCGGGACCATCATCATACCCATCGACATCAAAAGCGCCGATACCACGAGGTCGATGATCAGGAATGGCAAGAACACCAGAAACCCGATCTCGAAAGCGCGGGTCACCTCTGAAAGCATGAAGGCGGGAACCAGCAGCGAAAATGGGGCGTCAGCGCCGGTGGTTATGCTTGTCGTCTCGGGGCGCAGGCTTGCCAGAGATTGGATCGTTTCGGGGTCAACGCGCGCGGCCATGAAAACATGAAATGGCTCTGATCCGGTTTTGATTGCGGTTGCGACATCTATTGAGCCTTCCAAAAGCGGCTGGCCGGCGGTGGACCATGCCTGATTGAACACCGGCTCCATGATGAACCATGTCAAGAACAGCGAAAGCGAGACGATAAGGATGTTGGGGGGCGATTGCTGAAGGCCAATCGCTTGTCGCAGGATCGACAGAACCGTGACAATGAAGGGAAAGCAGGTCACCATCACCGCCAGACCCGGTGCGAGGCTGAGCACGGTAACCAGCGCGATCAGCGTCATGGATTGCCCGGTCAGGGTGCTGCCCCCGGTAGTCCCGGTGCCGCCGAATATGGTGCCAAGATCCTGCGCCGAAGCGGGGCTTGCCAGGCCCATGGCCAGCAGGCCCAAGATGGTCAGGGTGCCAGGATGCAAGGCTGAAGGGCGCGCGCGCTGCGTCATTCAAAGACCGTCCTTCAGGTCTGCGACTTCGGTCAGCCGCACCGCAAGCTGGCCCGCCCTGTCGCCGTCAAGCTCTGTTAGCTCACCCCGGCCAATCAACTTGTCGCCGACATAAAGTTCCACCGGATCATCGACGCGGCGGTCAAGCGGCAGCACCGCATCGCGCTGCAGGCGCAAAAGCTCTCGCACCGAGGGGCGGGCGCGGCCCACCGAGATTGTGATGGTGATCGGAACCTTGGTGAACGGGTTCGACGAATTTGCGTCAGTGGCGGTATCGGCCATATCAATGTCCCTCGTCATTCTCGATGCGGAAGTAGTCGGTTACAGCACTGGAGATGGCGGCAATCACGCCATCCAGATCGACCAGCACTTCGGTTTCGGCAAGCTTCAGATAGGCCTGGCCATCGCTGAGCGTTGGTTCAGCTATGACCCGGACCGGCAGCCCCGCTTCGCTGGTCAGAAGTTTTTCGACCATTTCGTGGGTGGCAGGGGCGGTTTTGACCGTAATCGGTGCGCTTGCCAGGGTTTCGGCGACCGGGTGCAGCTGCTCAAGGATGATATGGCCAAGTGTCTGATGCGCGATTGCGGGTAAGACCTTACCGACCATGTCGTTCAGCAACGGCTCCAACGTGCCCAGGACATGGCGGCGGGCATCGCGGTAGCTTAGCGACATCTCCATCAGGTTATGGCCCAGATCAGAACGCAGTCGTGCGACATCGGCATTTTGGGCGGAAATCGCATCGTCCCAACCGGCGCTATAGCCCTTTTCATAAGCCGTCAGCCGCACCTCTTCGAGCTCTGCCTGCAGCGTTTCGGGAAGCTGGCTGGCGGGGTTTGGCATGTCGAATGCTTCAAGTTTCAAGGGGCGCGCCATCAGGCTTTCTCCTCTTCGGCGTCATCCATCCAACTGCGCAAAATCTCAACGCTTTCGTCCTGGCGTTCCGATATCAGGCGGCGCAGGCGCGCGACCGGGTCATTCACCTCTTGGGCGTCAGTGATGGTGCGGTTCGCGCCTTCGCCATTAACCACGGACATGTCACGCGGAACAAAATCGCCATCCTCAATCACACCGTTCAATGCGGGTGCCTGATCCCCACGGGGCGCAGGCAGGGCGTCCGCGCGTGCGGGTTGCGAGGTCAGGATCGGGCGCAGCACGAACAACCCCAAGACCAGCGAGACGATGGCCAGAACCGCAAGCTGCACGAGCAGCATCGCGTTGATCGGGAAGGCACTTAGCAGCGATGCACTTGCTTCGGTGCCGCTGATGACAACGGGTTCAAATGCCATGGATCTGATGGTGATGACATCGCCGCGCGTCTCATCAAAGCCAACGGATGCCGCCACAAGATCGCGCAGCGCCGTCAGTTCTTCGTCGGGGCGGGGCTGCCATTGTGGTTGGCCGCTGTCATCGGTGGTTTGCACCCCGTCAACAAGGACGGCCACGGTAATGCGGCGCACCGCACCGGGGGTCTTGACGACTTCGCGCGTCGTCTCGCTGACTTCGTAATTCACGCGCTCAGTGGTCTGGGTGTCGTTGCTTTGCGATGATTTGCCGCCACCTGCGGCATTGCCTGCGGGCAGGTTTGACGCGACGGTTACAGCACTGGCGCCACTGTCATTGGAAGAGGAGATCTGCTCATCCGTTTGCGAAGAAATCGCCACCCGGCCTTCCGGATCAATCCTGCGTTCGGAGATCGCTTCGCTTTCGGTCACCGTATCAACGGCCACTTCGACCATGGCTTTGCCAAAACCCACGCGCGCTTCCAAAATGCGGGTGACGCTTTGGCGCAGATCAGCCGCGCGGTCATTGCCGGCGCGGTTGCCATTTTCGTCATCGCCCTGAACCAGCCCGCCCGCACCATCAATGATCGCGACATCAGATGGGGTCATTCCCGCGACAGCCGCCGAGACCAGAAATTTCAACGCCTTCGCATGGGCGGGCGAGATCGTCCCGTCACGGGTGATCACCGCGACCGAGGCCTTCGGTGCGCTGGCAACGCGAAAGCCTTGTGGCTCGGCGTTTGAGATATGGACGCGAACCGAGCGGACATTTGGCAAGGCGGCAATCGTGCGGGCCAGCTCACCTTCCTTGGCGCGCCAATAGGCGGCGTCGAACATCTGGGATGTGGTGCCAAAACCGGACAGCGAATCAAGCAATTCGTAACCGGAGCCGGAATTGGCGGGCAATCCTTGTGACGCGAGATCCATTCTAAGCTGATCGCGACCGTTCGATTCGACATAGACGGCCTGTCCGCGCACTTCGTATTTCACGCCGCGCTGGTCAAGCGCGGTCAGCAATTCGCCGGCGCGGGCCCCGTCGATTCCGGCATATAGCAAGGCCATTGAGGGGCGTGTCGCAAGGTTGGTGACCCCATAAACCGTGGCAAACATTGCGATTGTCGCGACAGCAACGATCAGCCTTTTGCGCGGATCCAATGCTTGCCAGACGTTTATCAATTGTTGCACGCGGAATTCTCCTGCTTTGCGGACTTCTGCCCGCTCTTGGTCATGTTTGTCCGATTGCGCTTAACAATCGGTTAGTGCGCGCCGGGCTATATCGGTGGGGCAACTAAAATCGGATGCCAGATGGCTGATACAGAAGAACCCACCGACGAAGTCCCGAAGAAAAAGTCAAAAATGCCTTTGATTATTGGGATTGTCTTGATGCTGGCGCTGGGCGGCGGCGGCTTTTTCGCTGTCTATTCTGGAATGATTCTCGGCCATGCGGAGGAGACCCATGCCGAGGAAGAACCGGCACCAGATGCGTTGCCGGATATTGCCTTTGTGCCGATCCCCGCCATCGTCGTGACGCTGGCGCATGGTGCAAACGGGCGGTTTTTGCATTTCACCACGCAGCTTGAGGTCGCCAAGGCCTATGAGGCCGATGTGATGTTGCTGGAGCCGCGGATTTTAGACGTGCTCAACGGTTATCTGCGCGCGATTGAGACCCATGAGCTTGAGGATCCGACAGCCTTGGTGCGCTTGCGGTCGCAGATGTTGCGCAGGGTGCAGATTGTGACTGGCGAAGGTCGGGTACGTGACCTTCTCGTCACCGAATTCGTGATCAATTAGGAGAGGCAGATGGAGCTGATTTCCGATATTTTGCTGGGGTCAGGTGCCTGGGGCGCCTGCGCGTTTTGGTTTGTTTTGTCAAAGCGGCTGAACGCGCTCAACACGCTGGAAAATGGTATGGGCGGCGCGATCGCGGTTTTGTCGGCGCAGGTTGACGACATGACCAAGGCTTTGGAGGCGGCGCAAAAAACCGCCTCGGAATCTGCCCGGACCCTCACCGCATTGACCAGCAGAGCGGAAGAGTCCGCGCAGCGGTTGGAACTTTTGCTGGCCTCGCTGCATGACCTGCCCGAAGCGGGCCAGGCCGAACGACGGCGGCTACGGGCCACGCATAGCCGGGCGCGAAATTCACGCGAGGCCGCATGATGAAACTTTTTAAAAATAAGCAATCCGTCTCGGCGCGGCTTCGGCCCCGTGCGCTTAGACCGCGCCGTGGCGGGCTGTTCTATCTGGCCCTGTTCATGGGTCTGGCGGGGATCTTGCGCATTGGTGACGGTGTTGGCCGCGCTTTGGCGAAAACCGATACGACGGAGACCCATGCCGAGATGGCCGCGCAAGAACCGCAAAGCTGCCAGGCTGAAGGCGGGGCCAGCGTCTTGCTGGAAAGTTTGCGCGACCGGGAAGCACGATTGCAGATGCAAGAAAAGATGGTCGCCGAGAAGGAACAAACCCTTGCTCTGGCGCGCAGCAAAATCGACGAAAAACTGGCCGAGCTTGAGCTGGCCGAGCAAAAGTTGGCGCAAACCATCGCTTTGGCGGATCAGGCTG
>JBATTI010000316.1:0-1670 GCA_049670445.1 Albidovulum sp.
TTCATATTCAAGCGCGCCGCCGCCGATGGTGCCTTGCTGCCCCGTCGCCCAGACCAGCATTGACGCCCCGACCTCACGCGGGGCAGATCCGGCCACCTCTGCCACCACCACCCGGATCACCGGCCCATGGGCGGCAATTGCGGCTTGCACCTCTGTCCGTGCGAAACTCATGCGCCATCCCCCCGCGCGCGTGCCACGGCTTCCAGCACATTCTCGGGCGTCGCCGGTGCCTCAAGATCGGGATAATGCGGCCCGCAGGCCGCACAGGCATCCGACAGCGCCATCAAGGCCGAAATCCCCAGCATGAACGGCGGCTCCCCCACCGCTTTTGAACGATAAATCGTCTCTTCGCGGTTCTCGCCGTCCCACAGGGCCACGTTGAAAATGTCGGGCCGGTCCGAACAGGCGGGGATCTTGTAGGTTGAGGGCGCATGGGTCCGAAGCCGGCCCTTGTCGTCCCAGACCAGCTCCTCGGTTGTCAGCCAGCCCGCACCTTGCACATAGCCGCCCTCGATCTGGCCTATATCAATCGCGGGGTTCAGGCTTTTGCCCGCGTCATGCAAGATATCGGCGCGCAAAATCCGGTTTTCGCCGGTCAGCGTGTCAATCACCACTTCGGTCACCGCCGCGCCATAAGCGAAGTAGTAAAACGCGCGGCCCTTGCCGGCCTTGCGGTCCCAACTCAGCTTCGGGGTGGCGTAAAACCCGGTCGAGGACAGGCTGACCCGGCCCTGATAACACCGCGCTGCCGCATCGGCGAAGGTCATCTCGTCATTGCCGACAAACACCTTGCCATCGGCGAACCGCACGCTTGCGGGTTCTGCCTGATGCTGCTGCGCCAGAAATTCCGCCATGCGCAGGCGGATAGTGTCGCAAGCGGCCTTCACCGCCATCCCGTTGAGGTCCGAGCCCGAAGAGGCCGCCGTGGCCGAAGTATTGGGCACTTTGCCGGTATCGGTTGCGGTGATCTGCACTGCGCCTGCATCGACGCCAAAGCCGCTTGCCGCAACCTGGCCGACTTTGCGAAACAACCCCTGGCCCATCTCGGTGCCGCCGTGGTTCAGATGGATCGAGCCGTCCTGATAGACATGCACCAAGGCCCCGGCCTGATTAAGATGGGTCAGCGTGAAGGATATGCCGAACTTGACCGGCGTCAGGGCGATCCCGCGCTTCAATATCGGGTTTTTGGCATTCCAATCGGTGACTGCGGCCTTTCGGGTGGCGTAATTGCTTGATTTCTCCAACTGGGCGACAAGCCCGTGCAAGATGAAATCTTCAACCGGCATGTGATAGGGCGTGGTCTGAGGCGCAGGCGAGGGCGCATCGGCGTAGAAATTTGCGCGCCGCACGCCGGTTGGGTCAAGCCCCATGGCATGGGCGATATGATCCATCACCCGTTCCACCCCCAACATGCCTTGCGGCCCGCCAAAACCCCGGTAGGCGGTCGCACTTTGGGTATTGGTGCGCAGCCGGTGGCTTTCAATGCGCACATGTTCCAGATGATAGGCATTATCGGCATGCAGCATCGCGCGGTCGGCAACAGGCAAGGACAGGTCCAAGGCCCAGCCACAGCGGGTCATCTGGGTGAAATCAAGTCCGGCAACCCGCCCCTCACCGTCAAACCCGACATCATAGCTGATGCGAAAATCATGCCGCTTGCCGGTGATCAT
>JBATTI010000317.1:0-3434 GCA_049670445.1 Albidovulum sp.
ATACAGGGCAAACCCAGCCCGCGTGCAATCACCGCCGCATGGCTGGTGATGCCGCCGCGCTCTGTCAGCACGGCCACAGCGGCATGCATGCCGCGCACATCCTCGGGTGCGGTTTCGCGGCGCACAAGAACGCAAGGTTCACCCCGCGCCGCACTGGCCTGCGCATCGGCCGAAGAAAACACAACCTTGCCCGATGCCGCCCCCGGACTTGCCGCGATGCCGCTTGCGAAAGCGTCTCGCGTGCCACGCGGATCGACCTGATGGTGCAAAAGTTCCGACAAGGCGCGCGGCTCGATCCGCAAGATCGCCTCATCCCGACCGATCACCCGCTCATTGGCCAGGCTGACCGCGATCCTGACCGCCGCGCGCGACGAACGGCTGACCTTGACGGCGTCGATGACCTTCAGCGCACCGTTTTCCAGGGCAAATTCGATCTGCATTTCTTCACGCAGCCGGATCCGCGCATCAGCGCAGTAGCGTTGCAGATCGGCGAAAACCTGTGGCCCGGCCTCTTCCAGCGACGCGCCGCGCTTGTCCTTGACCAGATAAAGCGTCTCTTCGGCCTTTCGGTTGGCGGGCAACTGGCCACGAAAGCGCCCCGTCAACTGCGGCGCACCGGTGACGCTGTCGACAAGCTGCATGGTGCCAAAACCGGCAAGGCCGGGGCCAACCATCTGCACCATATCCTGGACCAAAAGCCCAAGGGCGGCCTCGGTCGGGGCACCTTTGGCCTGACGCAGAAGCCGGGCGGTGGTGCCATCCCATGCCCGCGCCATGGACCGCAAAACCTCGGCCAGCTGCACGGCCGCCGATTGCGGAAATTCGGCGTCCATCTCATCCTCATAGGCTTTGAGGGCGGCATCAAGGGCCGCGGATGAGGGTTCATTCGCGAACATATCGGGGTCAAGCCGGGCGACGTTGATCGCGTAGCTTTGGATGAAATGCAGATAGATCGCATCCGCCGTGGCGGCCCCGTGGCTTTTGGTCAGCTCCTGATGTTTGGCGCGGTTCATGCCGACATTCAGCACCGTATTCGGCCCGCCCCATTCCGGCTTGGCGGGGCTTGAACGGACCGCAAGCAGCGGCGAAGCGCCAAAATGCCCGACAAGCGATTTGGTATCGGGCATGGCGCCGCTGGCAATGGCACGCACGGTCCCGAATGAAAGCGAGATGGCCTTGGGGACCGGCAGGTCCATACGGATCAGCCGCTGCAGGCATTTCGCCCGCCAGCCATGGCGCGCCGCATCAATCCCCGCCGAGGGGGTGATTTCGGTGAACTCGGCAAAATCCGCGTTTTTCTGCACTGCAGCATCCCTTTTTGTCGAGGTGCAGCATACGCCGGATAGGAATTGTGACAAGGGGCAGCGGCGGGTATTTCGCCGCCTAAATTCGCAAATCTTGAAACAAAGCGCGTTATCAGCCGTCTATTTTTGTCAAATCAGCAACAGAAAGGCAGATCGTGCGGATGCGCGACAGAAGGTTAAGGCGGTTGCGGCGGATGACAGGATTATCGGCATTGACCTGCACGGCACCGAAAAACGCATCAATCGGCGCGCGCAAGGTGGCCATGGCGGCCATGGCCGCGCCGAAATCCTCGGCCTTCATCGCAGGTGCGATGGCGGCCTCGGCGGCGTCAAGGGCCGCGAAAAGCGCGGTTTCCGCCGGGTCTTCGGCGAATTTCGCATCCGCCCCGTAGCTATATTCGACACCGTCCTTCTTTTCCTCGGCCGTCAGAATGTTATTGGCGCGCTTGAAGCCCTGAATGAGGTTTTCACCGTCATCGGTTTTCAGCGTGGCGGCAAGGGCCGTGGCGCGGTTGACCAGAAGGGTGAGGTCATCATTGCCGGGCATGGCGAGACAGGCGTCGATGACGTCGTGGCGGATGCCCTGATCCTTGAGATAGACTTTCAGCCGGTCGTGGAGGAACGATAGCAGGTCGCGCGCGGTATGCCTCAGCGTCCCGGGCCGCTCTGGATCAATATTGAATGCGCTTGGGTTGGCTTCCTTTGCCTTCTCAATCGCCTTAGTCCAATCGATCTTCTTATTTCTCTCTTCCAACGCCTTAGCGAACAAGGTCTGCGCGTAAGTGGCAAGACGCGTGTCATCTCCAACGATGTTCTGCCACGACTCAAGGATTCTTGTATCCCTTTGTTCGACCGCAGATCTGATGTTGAACTCAAAGTTCTTTCGCAATCCACTCTCGATACTGTCGTGCAGTTGAAATCTCACCCCATTCCCCAGCACCAACCAAATAACCCCCCACGCCGCCCGCCTCAGCGCAAACGGGTCTGTGCTTCCCGTGGGTTTTTCATCAATCGCCCAAAACCCCGTCAGCGTGTCGATCTTGTCGGCCAGTGCCACGGCGACGCTTACCGGGTCGGTGGGTACGTCGTCGGAAGGGCCAAGGGGTTGGTAATGGGCCTTGCACGCATTGGCCACAGCATCCGGCAGGCCCTCCGCCTTGGCGTAATAGACGCCCATCGTGCCTTGCAATTCGGGGAATTCGCCGACCATCGCCGATTGCAGATCGGCCTTGGCCACCCGCGCGGCCCGGGCGGCCTGATCGGGATCGGCACCGATGAGAGGGGCGATTTCGCGCGCCAAAGCCTCGATCCGCGCGATGCGGTCGGCCTGCGACCCGAGCCTGTTGTGGAAGGTGACATTGGCAAGGCCCGCGGCCATGCCTTCAAGCCCCTGCGATTTGACCAGACGCAGATCGTTTTCCCAAAAGAACTTGGCATCCGACAACCGCGCCGACAGCACCTTTTGATTGCCCGCAAGGATCGTTGCACCCTGATCGGCGGTCTCGGTATTGGCGACGGTCACGAAGGCCTCTATCCGCCCCGACTTTGGGTTGCGGACCGAGAAGAATTTCTGATGTTCCTTCATCGAGGTTTGCAAGACCTCGGGCGGCAGGCCCAGAAAGTCATCGCCGATGCGGCCCATAAGCACCACGGGCCATTCGACCAGACCGGCAACTTCGGCCAAAAGGCCTTTGTCTTCAACGACCTCAAGGCCCGCGGCGAAGGCGGCATTGGTCGCATCGGCCCAGATATGCGCCTCGCGTTCGGCACTGTCCAAGACCACATGGGCGCGTTTCAGCTTGGCAGCGTAATCATCAAACGAGGTGACGTTGATCGCCCCTTTGGACAAGAAGCGGTGGCCTTGGGTGCTATTGCCCGCGGTGATCCCGTCGATGGTCAGCGGCACCACCTCGGCGCCCGCCTCATCCGACAAGATGCACAGGATCGAATGCAAGGGGCGCACCCAGCGCAAGGCCCCTGCCCCCCAACGCATGGATTTGGGCCAGGGAAAATTGCGGATCGTGGCATCCAGCACTTCGGCGATGATCTCGGGCGCTTTGCGGCCCGGACGTTTGATCACCGCGAAATAGACCTGACCCTTCTTGTCGTCGCGCACCGTCAGCTGATCGC
>JBATTI010000318.1:0-6531 GCA_049670445.1 Albidovulum sp.
TCACCCACGGCCAGCCGCCACACCCTGAAACCATGCTTTCGCCCTCAACCATCCCCCTCATCCGCCGCAGGAGATGACTTGTTGCCAGAAATCCAAACGCCTCACCGCCTGACCTGCCACTGCGGCACGGTCGAGATCGAGGTGACATTAACCGACGGGCTTGCAACCGCACGCCGCTGCGATTGCAGCTTTTGCCGCCGCCGCGGGGCCGTGGCGGCCACCGCTCCGCTGGACGGTATCCGCATCCTGAAGGGGCAAGACAATCTGAGCCTTTATCAATGGGGCACCAGCACCGCGAAACATTACTTTTGCGCCACCTGCGGCATCTACACTCACCACCAGCGCCGTTCAAACCCCAATGAATACGGGGTGAATGTCGCCTGCCTTGAGGGTGTCAATCCACGCGATCTAGGGAATGTGGAATGGAGCGACGGGGTCAACCACCCCTCTGACCGCAAGTGATTTGCAGCGGGCAGCCCCAAGCGCGATTTTTCGGCGAAAAATCGGGTTCCGCCTGCCTCAGGCCGGCGCGCGCAGAATATCGGCCAGGGGCTTGAACAGATCCGCATTGCCCGCAATCAACGTACCACTCTCAAAGATCTGCCGGTCTTTGCGCAGGGCCTCTACAAAGCCGCCCGCCTCGCGCACCAGCAATATCCCGGCGGCCATGTCCCAGGTGACAAGCTCGCGCTCCCAATAGCCGTCAAACCGCCCTGCCGCCACATAGGCGAGGTCAAGCGAAGCCGCCCCCCAGCGCCGCACACCCGCACAAGCGGGCATCAGCCGCGCCAGATCACGCATGGTGGCAGGCAGGGTTTTTTTCGTGCCAAACGGCACACCGGTGGCAAAAACCGCCTCGGACATCGACCGCCGCCCCGACACGCGGATCCGCGCCTCGTTCATCCAGGCGCCCTGGCCCTTTTCTGCCCAATACATCTCATCCTTGGCCGGATCGAAGACCACGGATGAGACAATCTCGCCCTTATGTTCAAGTGCAATTGAAACGGCCCAATGCGGCAATCCGTGCAGGAAATTCGTGGTCCCATCCAAGGGATCGACAATCCAGCGCCGGGTTGGGTCCTGACCTTCCGTCTCGCCGGTCTCTTCGCCCAGCCAGCCATAGGTCGGGCGTGCGCCCATCAGCTCTTCTTGAATGATCTTTTCGGCGGCAAGATCGGCGCGGCTGACAAAATCGCCAGCCCCCTTCACAGACACCTGCAGGTTCTCCACCTCGCGGAAATCCTTGACCAGCGATCGCCCGGCTTTGCGGGCTGCCTTGAACATCAGGTTAAGATTTGCGGTGCCTTGCATGGGTGCTGGTTCCTACTTGCTTCAGGCGCGGGGATATACGCGCCCCTTCCCCGGAAGGAAAGGGCTTAACCCCCCAAAGCCTGACAACCAAACCCGCCGTCACCCAGCCTGGCGCAACTGCCGGGCCGAGGCGAAGGACAGCAGCTTTTGGCTTTGCTCATCCCAAAGATGCATCCTTGCGCAAGAAAAGCTTTGCCAAAGCGTCATACGCTGTGCCTCGGCAAGGGCGGGATAGTCGCGCAACACTTCGCGCAGACGGTAAAACGGGATGCGGCTGTAAAGGTGGTGCACATGGTGGATGCCGATATTGGCGGTCATCCAGCGCAGCACTGCGGGCAGATCATAATGCGAGCTGCCATGCAGGGCCGCATCATGCAGCTGCCAATCCTCGCCGCGCTGCCATTCGGTTTCTTCAAACTGGTGCTGGATATAGAAAAGCCAAACCCCCAGCGTCGCCGCGATCAGGCATGTCGGCAGATAGATAAGCAGGATCGGCATCAGCCCCCCCAGCCAGATCACCAGCGCCACCCCGGCGATGATCACCGCATTGGTGCCCATCGCACTGGTCCAGACCTTCCAGCCGTCGCGCATGAAGCCGATTGGCAAGCGGTTTTGCAAGATAAAGAGATAGGCTGGCCCCAGCCCGAACAACACAAGCGGATGCCGGTAAAGCCGGTATTGCAGCCGCCCCCAGCGCGACATCGCATAATATTCCGCCACCGTCAGTGTCATCACATCGCCAATGCCGCGCTTATCAAGATTTCCCGATGCAGAATGGTGAATGGAATGCGAGCGGCGCCAGACATCATATGGCGTCAAGGTCAAAACCCCAAGCGCCCGCCCGACCCAATCGCTTACCTGACGGTTGCGAAAGAACGAGGCATGGCCGCAATCATGCTGAATGGCAAAGACCCGCAACAAGAAACCCGCGCTGATCACCGACAGACCCGCCGCCAGCCAGTAGCTGTAAGACAGCGCCCACCAGGCCAGTCCCCAGGTCAAAAACAATGGCCCAAGGCTTACGGCCAGCTCGAAACTGCTGCGCAAATGGTTGGGTTCACGGTATTTCGCAAGGATCTTGACCCAATCGCGGGCATCCGGTAGCGGCGGCGCAGATGCCTCCGTTTGCGGGGCTTCAACGGCCTCTGGCCTAATAGCAATCGTCATGTTCGGGATTTAGTCCTTCTTGGTCATCGGTCCGGGTGCACCGTCTTCCCCAACGCGCAATCCGTCCGACCGTTGTTATTGGCTCATGTTTGTCGAAATAGGCGAAAGACTGCCGCCACGCAATCATTCCAATCGCACAATCGCAGAAATAACGTAAGGCGACTAATGAATTGTTGATGATCCAGGCCAAGCGTTGCGGCAGATTCTGGCTTAGCCTGCCCCCAGCATAGAGGCAAAAAACCCTTCCGGATCATCCACTTCGACAAGGTTCTTGCCATCAATCAACCAAAAGCGGTTTCCCGTGGCGCGCAAAAATGCGCGATCATGTGATACCAAAAGGCCACTGGCCCCATGCGCGCATAATTCTGCCTCAAGGGCTTCTTGCCCCTCGATGTCCAGATGGTTGGTCGGTTCATCCAGCAAATAGAAGTTCGGCTCGGCAAGACGCAGCAGCACCATGGCCAGCCGCGCCTTTTGCCCCCCCGACAGCACCGATACCGGCCGCGATTGCAGATCCGTCGCGATCCCGGCCCCCGCGAGGGCACTGCGCGTGGCTTGGTCATTGCGGCCCATCTGGCTGACCAGATCAAAGGGCGTGGCACCGGGGTCAAGCTGCGAAAGGGCCTGGTCGCAATAGCCAAGGGCAAGCGTCGGCGCCACCCGAATGGCCGCGGCCCCGCTGGCCAAGATCGCGCCGTGAATCGCGGCCACAAGCCGCGATTTGCCCGCGCCATTGCGCCCCAGAACCACAATCCGATCGCCACGCTCTATCCACTTCTTGCCGGTCTTGAACAACAACCGCCCGTCCGGGGTCGCAACCTCCAGATCCTCCAGCGCGATCAATGCCTTGGCATGGGTTCCACTATTGCCGAGCCGGATCGCCCCAGCACTTTGATCAAGATGCGCCGGTTTTGCCGCCTCTTCGATCTTGGCCGCCCTTTCGCGCAACTGCTTGGTTTTGATCGTCAAAAGATCGGACCCTGAATTGATCCCGATATTGTTCAGCTTGGCGGCCTGGCGGCGCAGCTGATCCGCCTTTTTCAATGCGTTTTGGTGGCGCCGCCCCATGGCCGCATCCACCTCATCCAGCGCCGCACGGGCCTTGCTGTAGGGCAACGAGAAAACAACAGAATCCTTTGCCCGCAAGAACAGCGTCCGCCCCGTCGCCTCATCCAGGAAGGCGCGGTCATGGCTTGCCGCCAGCACCGCAACCTGGCGCGGCAAGGCTGCAAGCCAGCCCTGCAGCTTGCCGATCCGGTCAAGGTCCAGATGGTTGGTCGGCTCATCCAGCAACAACAGATCCGGCTCGCCAACCCAGGCCTTCGCCAATAAGGCCGTGCGCTGCCAGCCACCGCTTAGCGCGGCAAGCGGGCGATCATGCAGATCAACCGGCACCTGCAGATCATCCAGCACCACATCAACCCGCCACCCCTCAAATTCCCGCTCTTCCGCCGTCAGGCCCTCGGACACCGCCGCGCGCAAGCTCAGCGGCAGCAGCGCGCCCGGCACATCTTGTTCGACATAGGCCACAACCACGCCACGCCCGCGGGTCACCTCGCCGCTGGTCGGGTCTTGCTGGCCCGCAAGGCTGCGCAACAAAGTTGTCTTGCCGCGCCCGTTTGCGGCAACAAGCCCGATGCGGTCGCCGGGATGGATGGTCATGGTCAGGTCGGAAAACAGCGGCGCCCCAAGGGTAACGCCCAGATCTTTTACGTTTATCAATGACATATCAGCCTCGTCTGCCAGCCCCTATCGGTTTGACGGTTTTGGGGCATTTGGGTCAAAGGTCATGTTTGGCCATATGCCAGACATGCCCATGGGGCAGATAAGGTCAGTTACCTTAAGCGTCTCGCGTTTGACTTGAGGGATCAAGCATCATCTAACGCGTTGAAATCTCTGACTTCAGGCAGTGTTAGATGATTCAGGTTTAACGCAAAACGCCAAAATCCGCCCCGCATCGCACAACGCGGGGCAAATACGGGGCCATAGGTCAGATGCTGCCGGTAATACGTTGTCATGCAGCCCTCCCTTTGTATGCGGCTTGACCACAGCCTAACCCAAACAATCGCCATCGGGCAAGGCCTCAGGCCCTTTGCAGTTTCACCGGCTCACTGCGTGCCAGCTTCAAGAAATGCGCCATATAGGGCTGGGCCGCATCCTCGCTTCGGGTTGCGGCAAAGATCCGTTTGACCAACCCCTTTTCAGTGACCTTGCGGGTGACATAGTCGGGCTGATATTTCACCTCACGCAAAACCCAGTCAGGCAGCACCGCCACCCCACGATCCGACGCGACCAGCATCAAGATCACCGCCGTCAGCTCAACCTGCCGCACCGTACGCGGCTCTACCTTGGCGGCCGTCAGCAGGCCCGAGAAAATGTCCAGACGGCCCCGATCGACCGGATAGGTGATCAACACCTGATCGCGAAAATCCTCGGCCTCCACGAAGGGCTTTTGCGCCAGCGGGTTTTGGCTGGCGGCAACCAGTGTCGGTGAATAATCAAACAGCGGGTGGAAAACCACATCACGCAGATCTTCTGGGTCCGAAGAGATGACCAGATCCACCTCCTCACGCCCCAATGCCGGCAAGGCGTCAAAGGCAAGGCCGGGGCGAATATCGACATCCACATCCGGCCAGGCCCGCCGGAACTGCTCCAACACCGGAAAAAGCCAGTCAAAACAGGCATGGCATTCGATGGCGATATGCAGCCGCCCGGTGCGTCCCGACTGCAAAGCGCGAAACTCATCCGCCAATGCCTCGATCTCGGGCAACACCCGCTCAGCCGTCCGCAACAACCGCATTCCCGCCGATGACAGGCGTAAAGGCTTGGTCCGGCGCACAAAAATCTCGATCCCGGCCTGATCCTCCAGACCTTTCATCTGATGGCTCAGCGCCGATTGGGTGATGTTCAATATCTCGGCGGCGCGGGCCAGACCGCCTGCATCATGGATGGTCTTGATGGTCCGCAGATGGCGAAGCTCTAGATGCATGATAATCTCAACTTGCGACACGACTCATATTTATCTTGAAGATTATGAATTTGTCTCACGCAATTCCCTGTGACACAAGGGGGCAACAACAAAAGGATCTTTCGCCATGGCCACCCCCCGTATTTCCTTCGAATTTTTCCCGCCCCAAAACCTTGATGCGGCCTTTCGGCTTTGGGAAACCGCACAAGTGCTTTCCCCCCTCAACCCCAGCTTTTCCTCGGTCACCTACGGCGCAGGCGGCACCACGCGCGAACTGACCCATGAAGCGGTCACAACGCTTGGGCGTCACTACGGCTTGAATGTCGCAGCCCATCTGACCTGCGTCGATGCCTCGCGCAGCGAGACATTGGAAATCGCCAAAAGCTATTCCGATGCCGGTGTGACCGAACTTGTGGCCCTGCGCGGCGATGCGCCCAAAGGCTCCGACAGCTTCACCCCGCATCCCGATGGCTTCGCAAATTCGGTCGAACTGATCGAGGCTCTGGCAGATACCGGAAAATTCAAGATCCGCGTCGGTGCCTATCCCGAAGCCCACCCCGAGGCCGCCGATACCGCAGCCGACGTCGATTGGCTCAAGCGCAAGATCGACGCCGGTGCCAGCAGCGCCATCACCCAGTTTTTCTTTGAGGCTGACACCTTCTTTCGTTTCCGCGATGCCTGCGACAAGGCCGGGATCACCGCCCCGATCATCCCCGGCATCTTGCCGATCACCTCATGGGATGGCGCCAAGCGCTTCGCGGCGCGCTGCGGCACGCAGGTGCCAAACTGGCTGGACGAGGCCTTCGCCCATGCCGTGCGTGACGGACATGAGGCGCTTTTGGCCACCGCGATTGCCACCGAACTTTGTGATGATCTGATGCAAGGTGGTGTTGAGGATCTGCATTTCTACACCCTCAACCGTCCGCATCTGACCCGCGACATCTGCTTTGCTCTGGGCATTGCCCCCGAAGTCTCCCTGCAAAATGTTGCCTGAGCGACCCGGCTTCAGGTAACATCTTGCGGCAGGCCCCGGTTTCTTCACAGAAAACCGGGGTCTTTTTTTGCCCCGATCAGCGCCGCCCCCC
>JBATTI010000319.1:0-2487 GCA_049670445.1 Albidovulum sp.
CGGTAATCTTTTACTACGGGATCTTTCCCGAGACGGTCAAAACCCTTTCCGATCATGGCGTTGCACTGCATTTCTTATGCACCTGGTGGGATGTTCTGGCCGAGGCGCGTGAATCCGAAGCCTTCGATACCGCGACCTTGCGCGAGGTTGAGACATTCTTGACCAACCCGCGTGCCTGGCAGGGTGCCCGTTCGGCGAAATAGCGCCGGTTTCGCCGATTATCTGTGTACGAGCCTGTGGAGGAATTGGGGACAACCGCCTTTACGAATCGTTGATCTGCCGAATTTTCCATCCGGCCCACAAAATGTGGTAGAGTTTATGTGCAGCAACGCCGCCTGTCGCGCCATGCCCGACAGTTTTTTACAGGCTTGCACAAAGGCCTCTGATCGCGGCAAAGAGTTTTGGGGACAAGAACAAAGGTGAGGCATGAGTGAGATTGCGACGCTAAGGCAAACCCTGCCAGCAACCGCAGAGGACGTTGAATCGGTTCCGCATAACATTGAGGCCGAGCAGCAGCTTTTGGGGGCGATCCTCACCAATAATGATATCTATGACCGCATCGCCAATCTGGTGAAGCCCGAACATTTCTATGACCCGGTCCATCAGCGGATCTTTGAAATCTCTGTCGCCCGCATCCAAAAAAACGCACTTGCTTCGCCCGTCACCCTCAAGGGCTATCTTGAGGATGACGAGGGCCTGAAGGAACTGGGTGGCCCGGCCTATCTTGCCCGTATCGCGGGGGCTGCGATTTCGGCCTTTGCGGCGCGCGACTATGCGCAGATGATCTACGATCTTGCGGTGCGGCGCGCATTGATGGGCCTTGGCCGCGATATCACCGCGCGCGCCCAGACCATTGAAATAGACAATGATCCGCGCGAACAGATCGTCTCCGCCGAACAAAAGCTTTACGCCTTGGCCGAGCAGGGCCAGGCCGAAAAGGGCTTTGTGTCTTTCCTCAAGGCGGTGACCGAGGCGGTGATGTCGGCCAATGCCGCCTATCAGCGCGATGGCGGGCTTTCGGGGGTTTCCACGGGCCTCACCGATCTGGACAAGAAGCTTGGCGGGCTGCACCCGTCTGACCTTTTGATCCTTGCCGGGCGCCCCTCGATGGGCAAAACCTCGCTTGCGACCAATATCGCCTTCAATATCGCCAAGGCCTATAAAAAGGGCAAACGCCCCGATGGCAGCGAAGGGGCGGTGAATGGCGGCGTGGTTGGGTTCTTTTCGCTGGAGATGTCGGCAGAGCAGCTGGCCGCGCGGATCTTGTCAGAGGCCTCGGAAGTGCCCTCGGAACAGATCCGCCGCGGCGATATGACCGAGGTTGAATTTCGCCGCTTTGTCGAGGCTGCGAAAGCGCTTGAAACCTGCCCGCTTTATATCGACGACACGCCCGCCTTGCCGATCAGCCAGGTCACGGCAAGGTGCCGCCGCCTGAAGCGCACCCACGGGCTGGATGTGGTTATCGTGGACTATCTGCAGCTTTTGCGCGGCACTGGCCGGGGCGATAACCGGGTTCAGGAAATCGGTGAGATTTCGATGGGGCTGAAAGCCCTGGCCAAGGAACTTAGCATCCCGGTGGTGGCGCTTTCGCAGCTTTCGCGTCAGGTTGAAAGCCGCGAAGACAAGCGCCCGCAACTGTCGGATCTGCGCGAATCCGGCTCGATTGAGCAAGACGCCGATGTGGTGATGTTCGTCTACCGCGATGAATATTACAAGGAACGCGAAAAACCCGGCGATCATGAGTTGGAGAAGATGGCCGCCTGGCAAGAGGTTATGGAGCAGGTGCATGGCAAGGCCGAAGTTATCATCGGCAAACAGCGCCACGGCCCGATCGGCACGGTAGAGCTGTCGTTCGAGGGCCGCTTTACCCGCTTTGGCAACCTTGTGAAGGCCTGGCAACAGGGCGGAGATGATCGGTTCTGAGGGGCCTTGGGAGGGTGAAACTTACCGGCTCTTTTTCCGAAAGCTGCGCAACTTGGGGTGTTTCGCGTTGGACTTATGCCATCAAGCCCCATCTTTGTCCTTGACCCCGCAAATGACACTGTCAAAAACCACGCATGGCTTCTGGAACCCTCACAATCGACCTTGCAGCGCTGGCCGCCAATTGGCGCGCACTTGCGGCTATGGGGCGCTCTGAGGCGGCAGCCGTGCTTAAGGCGGACGGCTACGGACTGGGCGCGGGACCGGTGGCGCGCGCGCTTTGGGCCGCAGGCGCGCGGCGGTTCTTCGTGGCCGTGGCCGAGGAAGGTGCGGCGTTGCGCCAAGCGCTGGCGCCAGAGGCAGAGATCAATATCCTGTCGGGCCATATGGCCGGCGATACCGGGCTGATCCGCGATCATGATCTGACGCCGATGCTGAATTCAGCCGCGCAGGTACGGCGGCATCTTGACGCCCTGCCCGGCCACGGGTTTGGCATTCAGATTGATACCGGCATGCACCGGCTGGGCATGACGCCCGGTGAATGGGCAGGCCTTGCGCCCGAGGTCG
>JBATTI010000320.1:0-2432 GCA_049670445.1 Albidovulum sp.
CCCGTCAGTTTATCCGTCACGGTCGGAAGGATCGCATCAAATTCCCGGAAGGCTTGCTGAAACGCCGCCGCATCCATCGGCTGGTCGCCCTCATTCAGCACCAGATCGAATTTCTCGGCCAGTTTCGCTTCGACCGCTTGCGGCCAGCGCCTTGTGGTCAGAACCCGGGGTTTATACATGATCTTCCTTCCTTGGCGTTGGTTACGCTGCTTTTTGCCCCATCACGCGGGCGATCGTCTCGCCGATGACAGAGGGGTTTTCGGCAACCGTAACGCCAGCGCTGGACAAAATCTCGACCTTTTCGCTGGCACTTTCGCCAAAGGCTGAAATGATCGCCCCCGCATGGCCCATGGTCCGGCCCTTGGGCGCAGTCAGACCTGCGATATAGGCGATGACCGGCTTTTTCATGTGCTTTTGGATGTATGCGGCAGCCTCAGCCTCCTGTGGGCCACCGATTTCACCGATCAGGCACACGACATGGGTGTCGGGATCATTTTCAAACATTTCAAGCACATCGCGGAAGGATGATCCGTTGACCGGATCGCCCCCGATACCGACCGAGGTCGACACCCCGATACCGCGGTCCTTAAGCTGCTGGGCGGCTTCATAACCAAGCGTGCCCGAGCGACCGACAATGCCGACATTGCCCGGCAAGAAGATATGGCCCGGCATGATCCCCAGCATCGCCTTGCCGGGGCTGATGGTGCCCGCGCAATTCGGCCCGGTCAGGACCATGCGGCGTTCCTTGGGGTAGCGCATCATGTAACGCTTGACCTGAATCATGTCTTGCGCGGGGATACCGTCGGTGATGCAGACGCAAAAACGAATGCCACCATCAGCGGCCTCCATGATGCTGTCGGCGGCGAACGGCGGCGGGACGAACACAAGGCTCGCATCGGCCCCGGTGGCTTCGACCGCCTCTTTGACGGTATTGAAAACCGGCACACCGTAAACCTCTTCGCCCCCCTTGCCGGGGACAACGCCGCCCACGACATTGGTGCCGTAATCCAGCATTTCCTTGGTATGGAATTTCGCCATCCGGCCAGTGATACCCTGGACAATGACCTTAGTGTTACGATCGAGGTAAATGCTCATGTCAGGGCCCTCAGTTTTGTGTTTTGTGCAACGTCATTCTTCCACGCGGTCACCGCGCGATCAGCCGCTTCCATCAAAGATGTGGCGCGGATGATCGGCAGGCCGGATTTGGCCAGGATCTTCAGCCCTTCTTCAACATTGGTGCCCGCAAGACGCACGACAACCGGAACCTCGACCGGATTGGCGGTAAGGGCCTGAACCACACCTTCCGCCACCCAGTCACACCGGTTGATGCCGGCAAAGATATTCACCAGGATCGCCTGAACATTGCTGTCCGACGTGATCATCTTGAAGGCTTTGGCCACACGTTCGGGCGTCGCCCCGCCGCCAATGTCCAAAAAGTTCGCAGGCTCACCACCGGCAAGCTTGATCGTGTCCATCGTCGCCATCGCAAGGCCTGCGCCATTGACGATACAGCCGATATTGCCCGACAGGCCAATATAAGCCAGACCACGGTCGGCCGCGCGGCTTTCGCGCGGGTCTTCCTGGCTTTTGTCACGCAACTCGGCGATTTGCGGGTGCCGGAACAGCGCATTGGTGTCGAAGGTCATCTTGGCATCAAGGGCCACAATGCGCTTGTCAGAGGTGATCACCAGCGGGTTGATCTCGACCATGGTCGCATCAAGTTCGCGAAAGGCGCGGTAACAGCCCAAAAGCGTGCGCACCATTTGCTGGGTCAGTTCCGGCGCAATGCCAAGGGAAAAGGCAATCTCGCGCGCCTGGAATTCCTGCAAACCAACGGCCGGTTCAACGGTAGAGCGTACAATCGATTCCGGGCGGCTGGCCGAGATTTCCTCAATCTCCATCCCACCTTCGGACGAGGCGACAATCATCACCCGCTGGCTGGTACGGTCAAGCACGAAGCCAAGATAGATCTCGCGGTCGAAGGGCACGGCGGCCTCGACATAGACGCGGTAGATGCCTTTGCCTTCCGGCCCGGTCTGGTGTGTCACCAGCTTGCGGCCAAACATTTCGGCGGTCACGTCCTGGATCTCATTATCCGAGGAACACAGCTTGACGCCACCCGCCTTGCCGCGGCCACCGGCATGGACCTGCGCCTTGACGATCCACTTGTTGCCCCCCAGTTCGCGGGCGCGGTAAGCGGCCTGTTCGGGGCTATAGGCCAGCGCCCCTTCGGGAACCGCAACCCCGAAGTTCTTCAGGATTTCTTTCGCCTGATATTCATGAATGTCCATCTGCGTCTCCTCGCCCGACGTTATTCTGCTGCCAAGGCAGCTTGGTAATGCTCTTCCAGATGGTCGCGGATCGCGGCCATATCGATATTTGCGCCCATCGCGGCCATCGCATCGGCAAAGCGGATGACAATGTCGCTGATC
>JBATTI010000321.1:0-4451 GCA_049670445.1 Albidovulum sp.
CAATCACCCCTTGTGAAGTCTCCACCCTAAACCCCGGTCGCCCGGCATTCCTTTGCACTTGCGTCACCTCAACCCCGCAGCGGATCGGGGCGCCGATCTGCTTGGCGTCATCGACGAAATAATCCGCCACCGCCTCCTTGCCCGGAAACGCGTCCGGGTCCGTGTCTGAAAACACCATGCCCGGAAACCGGGCATGCCAGGCAGGCCCATTGGCCACCAGCGAATCCCACCGTTCCGTTCGCCAGCGTTCGGCAATCCGGTCCCGTTCCAAAACCAGATGCGCCACACCGCTGTTACCCAGATGTTCGCTCATCGCCACACCCGCCTGACCGCCGCCAACGACAAGAACCTCGGTTTTCTCAATTGCCATTTCAGCGTCCTCTTTGGCCAGACCGCGACGCACCACTTCTTACCGATCACGACTTCGGCAAAAAGCAATTCATTCCACAGCCACGCTTAGGTCAAGCCTAATCACAGAGCGCGCCATCCGTCACCTCCCCGGCCGCCCCGATCCCGGCACTGACGCGCGCCAGATCGGCCCGACACTGCGCAATGATGAAATCGGTAAAGACCCGGATCTTGGGGTCACGCAAGCGCCGGTGCTGGGTCAGACAGGTCAGTTGCACCGGCAACGGCGGCGTGGCTGCCGCCACCGGCACCAACGCACCTGATTTCAGATGCTCTGCCACCTCGAATATCGGTTTGAGGATGATGCCGCGCCCATCCAGCGCCCATGCGGTCAGCACATCCCCGTCATCGGTTTCAAACGGCCCCGCCACCTCAAACCGCTTCGGGCCTTGCGGCGTGCTTAACGTCCACTGAAACTCGCGCGCGCCGGGGAAACGCAGGTTCAGGCAATCATGCCCGTCGCGCAAAATCGCATCGCCATCCGCCGGATCACCGCGCCGTGCGACATAGCTGGGGGCTGCGCACAAAAGCCGCGGGCAATCCGCCACCAGCCGCATCTTAAGCGAGCTGTCGTCAAGTGCCCCCATGTGAAAGGCCATGTCCAGCCCCTCGCCCATCACATCAATGGTCCGGTCCGACAGCCGCAGGCGCACGTCAATCTGCGGATATTCATCCTTGAACGCCGGCACATGCGGCGCAATAAACCGCCGCCCGACACCCAAAGGTGCTGCCACAAAGATCGACCCGCGCAGATTGAGGGTCGAGGCCATGACCGCCGCCTCGGCATCATCAATCGCCTCAAGCACTTTGCTGGCACCCTCATAAAACAACCGGCCGTTTTCGGTTGGCTGAAGCCGCCGCGTGGTGCGATTGAACAGCCTGATCCCCAGATGCTTTTCCAGATCCCCGATCCGCGCCGAGGCCACCGCCGGTGAGGTGCGCTGATCACGCGCCGCCGCCGACATCGACCCAAGATCAAAGACCCGCACGAACATCTTGAGGTTATTCACATATGACATGCCATCTCCCTCCTTCGTTGCCCCGTATCCAAACGTCTATTCTATAGAAATCTTTGAAAGTTCTGATCCATTATTGGAATTATCAGGAAGATGACCATCGGTATAGGGTCTTTGCAAACCGCATAAGAGGGGCTGCGACCATGTATGATTTCATCGTGCTCAGTGATTGGCTGGAATTCGCGGTCCGCTGGCTGCATGTGATCACCGCAATCGCCTGGATCGGGTCATCCTTTTACTTCATAGCGCTTGATCTGGGCCTGCACCGCGACCGCAATCTGGCCAGCGGGGCGGATGGCGAAGAATGGCAGGTCCACGGCGGTGGCTTTTACCATATCCAGAAATATCTGGTGGCCCCCGACCAGATGCCCGGCGATCTGATCTGGTTCAAATGGGAAAGCTATGCGACCTGGCTTTCGGGCTTTGCGCTGTTGTTCCTGGTCTACTATCTGGGGGCCGATCTTTATCTGGTCGATCCCGAGGTTCTGGATATTCCAGTCTGGCAGGCAATCGCCATTTCGCTGGCATCGCTTGCCTTCGGCTGGCTCGCCTATGACCAGATCTGCAAATCGCGTTTTGGCGATGACAATACCCGGTTGATGGTCTTGCTTTACCTCATCCTGGTGGCCATGGCCTATTTCTACACCCATGTGTTTTCGGGCCGCGCAGCCCTTTTGCACCTTGGCGCCTTCACCGCCACAATCATGTCGGCCAATGTTTTCATGATCATCATGCCCAATCAGCGCATCGTGGTCGCCGACCTGCAAGCGGGCCGTATCCCCGATGCGAAATACGGCAAGATCGCCAAGCAACGCTCAACCCATAACAATTACCTTACCCTGCCCGTCATCTTCATGATGCTGTCGAACCACTATCCCTTGGCCTTCGCGACCGAGAACAACTGGATCATCGCAAGCCTGGTGTTCTTGATGGGCGTCACCATCCGCCACTGGTTCAATTGCCGCCATGCGCGCCAGGGCAGCCCCACATGGACATGGCTTGCCACCGCGCTGATCTTCCTGCTGATCGCATGGCTTTCCACCGCACCTTTGTTCCAAAACGCCCCCGAGGCCGAGGCAAAGCTTACCCCCGCCGCCCAACGCTTCGCCGCCGCCGAAGGCTTCGACGCGGTCCAAGACATCGTGCTGGGCCGCTGTTCGATGTGCCATGCGACAGAGCCGGGGTATGAGGGCATCCACTGGGCCCCCAAAGGCGTGCGTCTGGAAACATCCGCCCAGATCGCCGCCCAAGCCCGCAAGATCTATCTGCAGGCCGGCGTCACCCATGCGATGCCGCCCGCCAATGTGTCGTTCATCGAACCCGAGGAACGCGCCAAGATCGTCAACTGGTATCGTAGCGTGACACAAGACGCCGGTTGAATGCGGCGCGTAAAGCCCGGCGGTGCAAATGGCGGTCCCTCCTCCGCCCAAGCACTTATTGGCGCGTTGCCTTGGCTGCAAAACAGCCTTGTCGTGCATTATGAATATGAACGAATTCCATGTCCTTTTCTGCAAACATTTCCTCAAGTCTTTCGGCAAGACAGGCGCCGTCAATGACATCCGCCTTGATCATAAGCTTCTGCTCGTTAAATCCGCGCACAGACAAAAGCCGCCGCGCAAGCACCAATGGGACTTCGCCTGCATCCAGTCGTGCCTGTGTCGCGTCTTTCATGACATAAATCGCGTGACTGGCCGCATAGGGGGTCGTGCCCTCCAGATGACGGTAATTCACCAAGATAAGCTCTTTACCGATCTTCGCGTCTTCAAGGCTAACCCTGCATGGAAAGCCGGGGTCGGTGTCCGCCGTCACTCTCAGAATGTTCCGTTCCCGCAGATCTGCATCTGGCATCGCGAACAAATGCTCAAAAGGCGCATAGGACAGGGCGTGGATTTGGAAAGGCATTGGCGTCTCCCGCTGCTCTGGTGTGCTTCACAGTTGAGTGGGCCGGGCTCATTATGCGACCCGGAACCTGCGCAATCCCTCCCCTCTGGCTGTGACAATAATCGCAAAAGGTCGCTTCACCCGCGTCGCAAAGGCCGGGATAGAGGCAAGCATATCCTTGCTGCCTTCGCCAATGGCGATCAACCAATGCATGTCGCCGGATACCATCATGCGGGTCAGCTCTTTGGGCAAGCGCGCCATTTACCGCTGGACCGGCGGAATTTGAGTGATAGCCTCATCGCGGTCCCACCCCCCCGAAGGAACAATCATGCGCTTTCTCCTGCCCGCCGATTTTCGCACCCAACCGTGGAAAAACGGCGGCGGCACCACGCATGAGATTGCGCGCAACGATCAAGACGGCAAGATGATCTGGCGCTTGTCGATTGCCGAGGTCACCAGCGATGGCCCGTTTTCCGCCTTCCCCGGCCTGTCGCGCATCTTGACCGTGATCGAAGGTGCGGGCCTCTATCTTGAGACGCCCGACGCCCGGCTTGACGCGCGGCCTTTGGCACCCGTGGCCTTTTCGGGCGATCTGCCGGTGAGCAGCCGCATGATCGACGGCCCGATCCGCGATTTCAACGTGATCTATGATCGCCGCCGGATAACCGCCGCCGTCACCGTCCTGCGCGAAAACGCGGCGACCGATCTGGCCCAAGGCACGGGGCGGCATTACGCCTGCCTTGCCCTCACCCCCGGCCTTTCGCTTGACGGCGCAGCCTTGCCGCAAGGCGCGGTGGCCATGGCCTCTGCGGGCTATCTGCAGGCCGGGCCCGGCGCCTGCGGGCTTGTCACAGCTTTCGCCCCACGCGGAGCCGCTGGGGCCGGTCCAGGGCCAACACGAAACGCCTGAAACCCAAACCGAACCTGCACTTGCCGGTGGGATGGCGCTGCACCATTTGGTCGGGCCCAATTCGGCGCGATTTATGCCAGCCCAGCTCCATCACGGTCGAAAATGCGCACAGGGCCTTAAAAGGCGACAGCCCGCCGGGACGGGCAGGCTCTCCCCCGGCATGCCCAACGCCGCGCATCTTTGACCCGATTGGGCAGATATTCCGACCCCCACCAGCCATGCCGCGTCACGCAATA
>JBATTI010000322.1:0-5068 GCA_049670445.1 Albidovulum sp.
CCGACACGGCTGGCAAGTTCGACATTGGTCATGCGCCCATCGGCCTGAAGCTCTGACAGGATCATCCGGTCGATCTCGTCAAGTTTATGGCCAGCCATGGCGTCGTCTCCTAAGATTTTTTCAGAACTTACCGTCAGCCTCGGGCCTACGCAATATTATTTCGCGAACGCGCAATATTCGGTATTGGTGATGCGATATTCAACCAAGGCCTTTCCCCGACGTGCCGGTCTGATTATATGGCCCTTCAATAAAGGGAAAGGGGCAAAAATGGCAGACGCGCGGCATACAAAGGTTTTGATCATTGGTTCGGGGCCTGCGGGATATACGGCGGCAATATATGCGGCACGCGCCATGGCCGACCCGATACTTGTCCAGGGCATTCAACCCGGCGGGCAGCTGACCATCACAACCGAGGTCGAAAACTGGCCGGGCGACACGCATGTGCAGGGCCCCGACCTGATGGTGCGGATGGAAGAGCACGCCAAGGCGATGGGGGCCGAGGTGATTTCGGACCATATCTCATCGCTTGATCTGTCCAAGCGCCCGTTCACGGCGCAAAGCGACAGCAGCACGGTCTATACCGCCGATGCCGTGATTTTGGCCACCGGCGCTCAGGCCAAATGGCTGGGCCTGCCGTCTGAAGAAAAGTTCAAGGGCTTTGGGGTTTCGGCCTGTGCCACTTGCGACGGTTTTTTCTATCGCGGCAAGGAAGTTGTGGTGGTCGGCGGCGGCAATACCGCCGTGGAAGAGGCGTTGTTCTTGACCAATTTCGCAACCAAGGTGACGCTGATCCATCGCCGCGATGAATTGCGCGCCGAAAAAATCATGCAAGACCGGCTGTTCAAACACCCCAAGATCGAAATCCTGTGGAACCATGCGATCGAGGAAGTGCTGGGCGACAGCAACCCTTTGGGGGTGACGGCCGTGCGCGCGAGGGACGTCAATACCGGCAAGATCACCGATGTGGCGTGCGAAGGTTTCTTTGTGGCCATCGGCCATGCGCCAGCCTCGGAATTGGTGCAAGACCAGCTGGACCTGCACCACGGCAAATATGTGAAGGTCAAGCCCGGCACGACCGAGACCTCTGTACCGGGGGTTTTTGCGGCGGGCGACCTGACCGACCATGTCTACAGGCAAGCCGTGACCTCGGCGGGCATGGGATGCATGGCCGCATTGGACGCCGAACGCTGGCTGGCCGAGCAGGCGTGACCCTTCGGCCGGGCGATTGCGCCGGCCCGTCAAGACATATGGTTCGGGCGGCGGGCCTATCGCATGATGTTTCGCCCCCGAATACGCCAAACAGGACAACAGCGTTCGCCCAGGCAGGGAAATTCCGCAATTCCGGGCCGAATCCTTCCCAACCCGCCCCCATACGCTTGAGTTTCACCCCCTTCGGGTCTAAATCCCGCGCATTGCGGCAGCAGCCGCGCTTTTGCGGCAAAGGCTTTATCCGTCCATGGCACAGTCAAATCTGGCTCCGATCCCCGAGCTTTATGTATCTTACGATTCCGCGCTGAAACTGAAGGCCGAAGCGGGCGACCTGCCGTCTTGGGATCTGACCGCGCGCCAGATCTGCGATCTTGAATTGCTGATGAATGGCGGTTTCTTCCCGCTGAAGGGTTTCCAGGGCGAGGCCGATTACAACAGCGTTGTTGAACATATGCGCACCGCTGATGGCGCGCTGTGGCCAATGCCGATCACGCTGGATGTGACCGAAAAATTCGCCGAAGGCATCGCCCCGGGCCAGGACATTGCCTTGCGCGATCAGGAAGGCGTGATCCTTGCGATCTTGTCGATCACCGATAAATGGCAGCCGAACAAGGCCCGCGAGGCTGAATTGGTTTACGGTGCCGATGATCTGGCCCATCCGGCGGTCAACTATCTGCACAATACTGCGGGCCCGATCTATCTGGGCGGCCCGGTCACCGGCATCCAACAGCCCGTGCATTACGATTTCCGCGCCCGCCGCGACACACCCAACGAATTGCGTGCCTATTTCCGCAAAGTCGGCTGGAACAAGATCGTCGCCTTCCAGACCCGCAACCCTTTGCACCGCGCCCATCAGGAACTGACGTTCCGGGCGGCGAAAGAGGCGCAAGCCAACCTTTTGATCCATCCGGTCGTGGGCATGACCAAGCCCGGCGATGTCGATCACTTCACCCGTGTGCGGTGCTATGAGGCCGTGCTGGATCAATATCCGTCATCGACCACGACCATGTCACTTTTGAACCTTGCGATGCGCATGGCGGGGCCGCGCGAAGCGGTCTGGCACGGGCTGATCCGCAAGAACCACGGCTGCACGCATTTCATCGTCGGCCGCGACCATGCCGGACCCGGCAAGAATTCTGCGGGTCAGGATTTCTACGGCCCCTATGATGCCCAGACCCTGTTCAAAGAGCATGAGGCCGAGATTGGCCTGGAGATGGTCGATTTCAAGCATATGGTCTATGTGCAAGAAAAGGCACAATATTTCCCGGCCAACGAAGTGGCGAAGGGCGATACGATTCTGGACATCTCGGGTACAGAACTGCGCCGCCGTCTGCGCGAAGGGCTGGAAATCCCGGAATGGTTCTCATTTCCTCAGGTGGTCCAAGAGCTGCGCCGCACGTCGCCTGCACGCAACAAGCAAGGCTTTACCGTCTTCTTCACCGGCCTTTCGGGTTCGGGCAAATCGACCATTGCCAATGCGCTGATGGTCAAGCTGATGGAAATGGGCGGTCGCCCGACCACGCTTCTTGACGGCGATGTGGTGCGCAAGAACCTGTCGTCAGAGCTTGGGTTTTCAAAAGAGCACCGGGACATCAACATCAAGCGTATCGGTTATGTCGCCTCTGAAATCACCAAGAACGGCGGTATTGCGATCTGTGCGCCGATTGCCCCCTACACCGCCACCCGCCGCGCCGTGCGCGAGATGATCGAGGAATTCGGAGCGTTCATCGAAGTGCATGTCGCGACAAGCGTGGAAGAATGCGAACGCCGCGACCGCAAGGGGCTTTACAAGCTGGCCCGCGAAGGCAAGATCAAGGAATTCACCGGGATTTCAGACCCTTACGAAGTACCGGAAACCCCCGAACTGCGGGTCGAGACGGTGAATGTCGATGTCGACAGCTGCGCCCATCAGGTGATCCTGAAGCTGGAGAGCCTGGGCCTGATCAGGGCCTGACCGGCGTGCCGACCCTTTCTCAAGGCCCCGGATCTTCCGGGGTCTTTTCGCCGGGCGAAGGGCCGGTTTCCTTGCACCGCGTCGGCCTTGCTTATGCCAAAAGCGTCGAAGGCGCCTTGACCGGCAAGGTGATCATCGTCGAATAACCAGGCGCACATTCAACATATTGACCAAGACTGGAGCCACCATGGACGACACGTTTTTCGAAAAGGGTCTTGCCAAGCGCAAGGCCACGCTTGGCGCCGAATATGTCGAGAAAAATCTTGCCGCCGCCGATGATTTCACCCGCCCCTTCCAAGAGGCGATGACGGCCTGGTGCTGGGGCTTTGGCTGGGGGGATGAGGTGATTGACGTCAAAACCCGCAGCATGATGAACCTTGCGATGATCGGGGCCTTAGGCAAGATGCATGAATGGGAAATTCACCTGCAAGGCGCCATCACCAATGGGGTGAGCGAGGAAGAAATTCGCGCCATCATCCATGTGATCGCGATTTATTGCGGCGTGCCGCAAGGGGTTGAATGCTTTCGCGTCGCCAAAAAGCTGCTTCGGCCCGAATAGGGGCGAAGGATCAGGATGGCCTTGCGGAAAAGAAAGGCGCGGTCAGATCAATGCGCACTGACGGGCAAGAAATCATTCTGGCGCGCAAGGATGAACGCCATCTTGCGGTCGCCGACCAAGGCCAGCCGTTCACCATCCTTACCATGAACGGCCCAGATCGTCTCCAGCCCGCCGGCGCGCGCTTGCACATCTGCGGGCAGATCGGCCACGGTCACCGGACGGACATAGACAATGCGGTCTGCCTGCACATCAACAAAATCAAATTTGGTGTTCATGGCGGCCTCCTTTAAGATTTGTTGATCTTGATCGTTTGCACGATGGCATCGGCCACCATACGGCGCAGATCAATGTGCAAAAGCCCGTTTTCGGTTGACGCACCCGCCACTTCCACCCCATCGGCCAGCACAAACACCTTTTGAAAGGCGCGCGCCGCAATGCCGCGGTGCAGGAAGATGCGCCCCTCGGCTTCCTCGCCCTGACGGCCGCGCACGACCAATTGCCGATCCTCAAGCGTGATCGACAGATCGTCTTCGCCAAAACCGGCAATCGCCAAAGAAATGCGAAAGGCGTTTTCGCTGGATTGTTCGATATTGAACGGTGGATACCCTTCGTTCCCGTTTTTCGCGGTGCGTTCCACCAGCCGTTCGAGCTGGTCAAACCCCAATAAAAAGGGATGGGCGCCAAAGCTGAGTTTCGTCATGACGGGCAAGTCCTAAAGTTCAAGCGACATTGCGAATTCCGGCCCCAAAGACTGGCGACCATGAGCCAAATATGGGAAGCCACGCGGCCCAGGACAAGTCTTGTCGGACGATTGCGCAGAATCTTTTCGCAATTGGCGCGAATTGTTATACTGCGGGGCATGGACAACCGCCCAACCGACTCGGATCAAGATACGATGAACGCCCATTATGAGATGGAACCGGTAGAGGTTCTGCGTGTGAAGCTGGAAGTCCTCAGGCGTCAGCACCGCGATCTGGATGAAGCCATCCATGTGATGGAGGCAGCGCGGCGCGGTGATCCGCTTAGCCTGCGGCGTTTGAAGAAACAAAAACTCCACCTGAAAGATGAGATTGCGCGGCTGGAAGACCGGCTGACCCCGGACATCATTGCGTGATCCGCGCCCATCGCTATAGTGCGCGCTCTGTTCCGCACGAAAGGTGATATGGCATGAAAGTCGGCATTATCATGGGGTCGCAATCCGATTGGCCGACGATGAAAGAGGCGGCCAATATATTGGACGCCCTGGATATAAGCTATGAAACCAAGATCGTATCGGCCCACCGCACCCCCGACCGGCTTTGGGCTTATGGGCGCGAAGCGGCGGGGCGCGGCCTTCAGGTTATTAT
>JBATTI010000323.1:0-6691 GCA_049670445.1 Albidovulum sp.
AACCTTTGGCGCAAAAGTGGGAGAGTATCCGCCGCGTGCGCCGGGTTGTGACAGCGGCGCTGGAGGTGCAGCGCACCGCCAAGACCATCGGTTCCAGCCTTGAAGCGGCCCCGGTGGTGCATATTGAAGATGCTGCAGTGCTGCACGCCCTGCAATCGCTGCCATTCGCGGATATCTGCATCACCTCAGGCGTCAGCCTGACGGCGGATCCGGCCCCGGATGAGGCATTTCGTTTGCCCGAAGTGCCGGGCGTCGGCGTGGTGTTTGAGGCGGCAGAGGGCGATAAATGCCAGCGCTGCTGGAAGATCTTGCCCGATGTGGGCCGACACGGCCATGCAGGCACTTGCCAGCGCTGCCACGACACGCTTGGATAGCCCCGGTTCAACCGGAGGCGGATGATGGCGGAAGACGACGGGCGGCGCTTGTGGTTCCGGGATGAAAAGGCCGCCCTGACAGAGGCTTTGCGCCGCATCGATGCCGCCGCATCGGCGGAGGATGACACGCATGACCGCGCCGATCTTGGCGCCCTCACGGCGCTGCCACCGGAAATTGCCGGGCGGTCGGACCTCAGACGCCGCCGTCTGGGGTGGCGCTCTGCCGGGGGTAACAAGATTGCCGCGCTCTTGCGGTATCCAGCCTTGGCAGAAGAACGCGCGGTATGGTTGGGTTTTCGGGGCACCCCCGCGCCGCTGGCCCAAAGACTGGCTGCGGCACGCCCCGCCGGGAGAGAGGCGCAAGGCGGGCCGATTGAGGCCAGTAACCCCAGTGCGCCCCAGCGTTTGACCCCGCAGGCGCTGCATCACCGCAAGGCCATAGCATGATCGCCCTTTTGCGCCCGATGTTCGATGCGTTTGTGAAGAGGCTCGGCGGATGAGGGCGGCGGTAGACACCCCGCTTGGCCGCTTGGTTCTGACCGAAGAGGGTGGTTTGATCACCCGGCTGGAATGGGGCGGGGTGGCGGACGGCGAAAGCTCTGACATTTTGGATATGGCCTGCGCACAGCTTGGCGAATATTTCACCAGGAAGCGCGAAAAGTTCGATTTGCCACTGGCGTTCGCGGCGGGCCTGACCGGTGAGGTACAACGCGCGATGGTCGCGATTCCCTTTGGTGAAACAAGGCGCTATGGTGATCTGTCGAAGGCCCTTGGTGCACCGGCACAGGCGATCGGGCAGGCATGTGGGGCCAATCCGATTGCGATCATCATCCCGTGCCACCGAATTTTGGCGGCCAGCGGGCTTGGCGGTTTTTCGGCCCCCGGTGGGGTGGAGACGAAAGTAGCGCTTTTGAAGCACGAAGGGGCCGCCTCGCTTTTGATCTGACGGGGTTTGACCCGCTTGGGTAGAGATTGAGGCCGGGGCAAAGAAGGCAGAGGTTTCACATGAGCTTATTCGTGTTCTTGGCAGTTCTTGGGGCCGCCCTTCTCCATGCGACATGGAATGCGCTGATCAAACTTGGCAGCAACCGGATTGCTGCGATGATGGTGCTGTCGGGTGTTCAGGGCGTGATCGGATTGGTGGTCGTGTCTACACTGGCCTGGCCAACGGCGGCCGTCTGGCCCTGGCTTTTGGCTTCGGGGGCAATTCACTCGGCCTATAAGGTATTTTTGACTTTTGCCTATGAGCACGGGGATCTGAGCCGGGTTTACCCGCTGGCACGCGGCACAGCGCCGATTTTTACGCTGATCGTCAGCGGGCTGTGGTTGGGTGAGATTGTGACGGCGAGTGAATTGATCGGGATCTTGATCTTGGGGGGCGGTATTTTGGTTCTGGCGCGCGGGGTCTGGTCGGGCGGCGAGCCGCTGCGGATGCTTCCCTTCGCGTTCGGATCGGCCTGCGCCACGGCGGGCTACACATTGGTAGACGGGCTAGGGGCGCGGGTGGCCGGCAATGCCACGCTTTTCGTCGGCTGGCTGTTCGTTCTTGATGGGATCATTTTTGCGGCGGTAATGCTTTCGCTCAGGGGGCGGGCATCCTTGCCTGCGGGCACCCGTGTCTGGATTTTGGGTAGTATAGGGGCGGTTGCTTCATACGGGTCATATGCGGTGGCGGTCTGGGCCATGACGCTTGCGCCGATCGCACTTGTTGCGGCCTTGCGCGAAACGTCGATCCTGTTCGCGGTTTTGATCGGTTGGCTGGTTTTTGGCGAAACCATGACTCGACCTAAATTGGCAGCCGTTGCCATGATTGGCGTAGGCGTTGCCTTGACCCGGATCTAGCGCGACGTGGAGGGCTGCGATTTTTCTGCGAAAAATCAAGAAAATTTTCGCAGAAAATTTGTATTTGGATGGGTCAGTTCCGTTGAGGCAGGAGTTGTTGCACTCCACCTGCAACCAACAGATAGATTGAGGTAACGATCAGCCCCCAATGCGCCCAGCTTTCAGGATGAAAATCAACCTTGGCGGCCCACCATGCGAAGCCGACCCAACCAAAGGCCATCGGCAATGTTATGAAACGCCAGCGCTGTGTCCGCACCGGATGTACGAATTTGATATTGGTAAACATCGTCGCTGCCAAAATCATGATGACGACCAACATCACATAAAAATTTGGCTCTACCGCGAACATCACCAGCACCACCATATTCCAGCAGCCTGGAAAGCCGGCAAAGGAATTGTCCAAGGTTTTCATGCGGGTATCAACGAAATAGATAACACTCGCATAGGTGATAACGATGATTGCCAGCCATCCTGTCCAGCCCGGCAAAAGCCCGGACTGAAAAAGCGCGAAGGCTGGAATGAAGACGTAGGTCAGATAATCAATGATCAGATCCAGCAATACGCCATCGTAATCCGGCCAGTTCTTCTTGACGTGATAGTGTCGTGCCAAGGGGCCATCGACCCCGTCGACTGCAAAGGCCACGACCAGCCACAAAAACATCAAGCTCCAGTTTTGGTCGGCGGCTGCAAGCATTGCCAGCATTGCCAGAACTGCGCCGGTGGCAGTGAGCAAGTGAACGAAAAGTGCTTTCAGGCGAATATCCATGGCCTTGTTTCGCCCAAAAACGCCGCCAAGGCAATCGGCCTTGTCCCATGATCTTCAGGCGCGGGGATGGGCATTGGTGTAAACTTCCATCAATCTTGCTGCATCAACCGCCGTATAGGCTTGGGTTGTTGAAAGCGATGCATGGCCCAAAAGCTCTTGTATCATGCGTAAATCGCCCCCTGCGGCCAGAAGATGCGTCGCAAAGCTGTGGCGCATCGCATGGGGTGTGGCCGTGGCCGGCAGGCCAAGCGCCTGTCGCGCGCGCGCCATGGCGCCAGCGATCAGCCTTGGGTTCAGCGCACCACCCCGGCTGCCGCGAAACAAGGCCGCGCCTGGTTCTTCGTTCAATGGATAGGGGCAGAGCCGCGCATAGGTTTCGACCGCCGCGCGTGCCGTCGGGATCACCGGCACCATCCGCTCTTTGCCGCCTTTGCCGCGGATGCGCAGCACATCACCCAAAGGGCTGTTGCTGCCGGTCAATGACAGCGCCTCTGAGATCCGCAGACCGCAGCCGTAAAGCAGCGTGATCACGGCCGCATCGCGCGCCGCGATCCAGTCTTCGCGCGGCTGGCTGCTTGCTTCGGCGATGACATCACGTGCGGCATCCGGGCTTAGCGGGCGCGGCAGCTTGCGCCGGTATTTTGGCCCGCGAACCGCCAGCACCGCAGTTGGTGTCAGATCTTGTCGGTCCGAAAGCCAGCGGGTGAAACCCTTGATCGAGGACAGCCTGCGCGCCAATGATCTTGCCCCAAGGCCGCGCCCGCGTTCATGTGCCAAAAAGGCGCGCATATCGCTTTGGGTTAAATCCGCCAGCGCCGCGGGCGACAGCGCACCGCCCTGATGCTGCGCCAAAAAGCCCAAGAAGGCGGTCACATCGGCGCGGTAGGCCTTAATGGTGTTCTCAGCGGCGCCATCAAGCGCCGCAAGGTGATCTGCCCAGCGGGCCAGCGCATCGCGGATCGCCGGTGTCAGTGCCAAAGATGCAGCTGCTGTGCCCACCCGCCGGACCAGATCACGCCAGCCAGCGCCGCAAAGACCGCTCAAACACCCCGGCAAAGAAAGCCAGAAGGTCGGTGCCCTGATTGGCGCGAAACTGATGTGGATCTTCGGCCCCGAACACCAGCATACCCGGAAGCCGACCCGCCCCCAGATCCAGCCGCATCGCGGCTTCTGACCGGATCCAGCCCGCAGCCCCGCCATAGATCTGATCTGAAACCGGGATCGTTTGGCGCAAGATCACACTGCGTGCCGTGCCCGAACGCCCGCTGGCCATATAGGTATCAATGAACCCCGGCGTCGTCACGCTTAGGACCTGCCCAAGCTTCTTCACGGCCAACTCTTCTTCGTCACCTTGCAAGGATTCCAGCACAAGCCGTACCGAATCCACCCGCAAGACCTGTCCAACCTCAGTGCCAAGATTGGTCAGGAAATCTTCAAAATCACTTGGATCAAGCATCTTGAGAATCGCGCGGTGAATCAGATTGGTTCCCGCCAGATTTTCATATGCCGCCGCGATCACGGACCGATGGGTATCTTCAAGCCGCCCCAACCGGGCTTCCAGCCGTTCCATGGCGATGCCGCGCAGATCGACGATATTGGTGCCCATCGCGCGTTCATTGGCCGCAATCAACGCCCGCATCACGTCGCGGTCGTCCAAGATAACCTCTGGCGCGGCTATAAGCTTGTCGCGCAGGTCTTCCGCGATGCGTGCTGTCTCTGCCATTTTCGCCTCATCTGCTTCTTTTTCGATGATGATACACCAGCCTACAGGATTTTCTGCCCTGTTTTTGCCCAATCCTTCAAAAATATCTCGAGACCTTTGTCGGTCAGCACGTGATTGGCCATGGATTTGATGACAGCGGGGGGGGCCGTTATCACATCAGCACCGATCTTTGCGCAATCAACGATATGGTTGACGGTGCGGATCGAGGCGGCCAAAATCTCGGTCTTGAAGTCGTAGTTATCGTAGATGATGCGGATATCTTCGATCAGATCAACGCCTTCCAGATGGATATCATCCAGCCGCCCGATGAAGGGCGAGATGAACGCCGCACCAGCCTTGGCGGCCAAAAGCGCTTGTGCGGGAGAAAAGCAAAGTGTGACGTTGACCATATGGCCTTCGGATGCGAAAGCCTTGCAGGCGGTCAGCCCATCCCATGTCAAAGGCACTTTGATCGCGATATTCGGGGCGATCTTGGCAAGCTTGAGGCCTTCGGCGATCATCGCCTTGGCATCAGTTGCCACCACTTCGGCGGAAACGGGGCCAGAAACCATGTCGCAGATTTCCTTGGTCACTTCGATGATGTCGCGTCCGGATTTGAGAATCAGCGAAGGGTTGGTGGTGACCCCATCGACCATCCCAAGGTCGTTAAGTTCCTTGATGGCGGCGGTATCGGCTGTATCGACGAAGAATTTCATCGGTGCACTCCTTGGTATGGTGGCTGTGGGTTCGCGCCCTTTTAGCCTATGGGTGCGGCCCCCGGAAGCCTTGATCGGGGGTATGGGTGTCTGATCTGACGTTTTTCGACGAAGGGGATCTTGTCTCGGTGCTGACGACCGAGCCTTTGGGGCGCTGCCTTGATTACAAGGCACCCGAGGGCGGCTGTTTTTGCGGGGCGTTTGTCGAGGTGCCCCTGGGGCCGCGCCGGGTGTTGGGCGTGGTCTGGGGGCCGGGTGAGGGCGGATATGACTACGCGAAAATCCGCCCGGTCACGCGGGTTCTGGATGCAGCCCCGATGGCCGAGGCGATGCGCGGCTTTTTGGTCAAGGCGGCGGATTACACGCTGACCCCGATGCCCGCGATGTTGCGGCTTGCCACGCGCGCGCCGGGGCTGGCCGACCCGCCGGGCGCGCGCCGGGTGTACCGCAAGGGTGCGGTGGAACCGGGCCGCATGACCGATGCGCGCGGCCGGGTTCTGGATGTGTTGGATGAATATGGCGGGGCGGCATTCGCCCTGTCGGAACTGGCGGCACTTGCCGGGGTGACCACCAGTGTGGTCAAGGGCCTGGCCAGGCTTGGGGCCTTGTCGGAAGAAGAGGCGGCGCGCGATCTGCCCTATCCGCGCCTTGACCCCGATCTGCCGGGCAAGGCGCTTGCCGCTGATCAAGCGGCGGCGGCCCGGACGCTGGCCAAAGGCATCAAGGCGGGCCGCTACGGCACCACGCTTTTGAAAGGTGTCACCGGGTCGGGCAAGACCGAGGTTTATTTGGAAGCCGTGGCGGAATGTCTGCGCGCGGGCCGTCAGGCCTTGGTGCTTTTGCCCGAAATCGCACTGACGGCAGAGTTCCTGACCCGGGTTCAGGCGCGTTTTGGCGCGATGCCGGGCGAATGGCATTCAGGGGTGACCCAAACCGAGCGGCGGCGGCTGTGGCGCATGGCCGGTGAAGGCAATGTGGCCATGGTGGTGGGGGCGCGTTCAGCGCTGTTCTTGCCCTTCCGCGATCTGGGGCTGATCGTGGTCGATGAAGAGCATGACAGCTCATACAAGCAAGAAGACGGGGTTTTGTACAACGCCCGCGATATGGCGGTGCTGCGCGCGAGCTTATGTGACGCGCAGGTGGTGCTGGCCTCGGCCACGCCTTGCCTTGAAACCTGGGCCAATGCCGATGCGGGCAAATACGCGCGCATTGACCTGACATCGCGCTTCGGGACCGCCGAGATGCCGGACATGCGCGCCATAGATATGCGCGATGAGACGCTTGAGGCAAA
>JBATTI010000324.1:0-8948 GCA_049670445.1 Albidovulum sp.
CACCTCGACAAAGGCATCAATGCCACGCAGATCGGTGCGGGTGCCGGGGCCGCCGTCCAGCCAGCTTTTGCGCACCATCGGCGCATCAATGCGCGTGGGCCCATGCTGCACCTCCAGAATGCCGGAACCGATGGGTGACGGATCCCTGTCATGCTCGAACGGCAGCAATTCCTGCACGCGGCCATTGCTGACCCGGGCGCGATAGGTGCCCCAATGCGAACTGGTCAGCGGAAGGTCATCATACGTGGTCATCCGGTGTTCAGCCCCAGCTCTTCCCGGCGCTTGCGGCTCCAGGCATGGGTCATGCGGTCGGTGATGATGGCAATGATCGCCATGCCTATTCCGGCGATCATGCCCACGCCGAAATCCCCGTCGCTAAGCCCGATATAGACGATCTGTTCCAGCCCGTTGGTCCCGACAAGGGCGGCAATCACCAGCATCGCAATGCCGTACATGATCGTCTGGTTCAGCCCCAGCATCATCACCGGCAGGGCCAGCGGGATCTTGACCTGCCAAAGCATCTGCCGGTTCGTGGCACCGACCATTGTCGCGGCCTCAATCACAGGGGCCGGCAGACTGCGAAGCCCGTGTTCGGCATAGCGGATCGCCGGCACGATCGCATAGGCGATGATCGCCAGCAGGGCGGTGAACTCGCCGATCTTGAAGACCATCACGAAGGGGATCAGCAGCACGAACAGCGGCATGGTCTGCAAAGTGTCATTGAAGGGCCGCACGATGGCCGACACCGTGTCGTTATGCGCAGCCCAGATGCCGATAGACGTGCCCGCCACAAACGAGATCAGCACCGCGATGCCGCAAAGGTAGACAGACAGCATCGCCTCGGGCCAGATGCCGGTGACGACGATGAACCCAAGCCCCAGCGCCGTGCCGATCCCCAAAGCCCGCCCGCCAATCCTCCACCCCGCCACAGCGCTGATCAACAAAAGCGCAGGCCAGGGCAGGCCTGTCAGACCGAAATAGATCACGATCGCGAAGATCAGGATCGCGAGGCCAGCCTTGACGCTTTTGCGATATGCGGCCCAGCCTGCAAAGGCGACCATACCAAGGGCATAGGCAATCTTGTGCGTCATGGTCAGCGCAAACCCCCAGGTAAACGGGCTTACCGCGCCCTGAAGGCCGATCTTGGCCGGCAGCATCACGAAGAAGAAGGCAAGTTTCTTGATCGTCTCGATCTGATCGCGGAAATTGACGACCAGATAGGACAGGCCATCGTTCATCGCGCGCGCGGGGTTAAGCTCCCATGCGCCGGGCCAGTCGTTCAAGACCCCGAAAATCTGGGACAGACCGAAGATCAGGGCAGACCCAAGCACCGCCACGATCCACGAGCGGTGCTTTTGCGCAAGGGATTTGTCCTGCGGATCATAGTCGCCTGACCGTGCCGCAAGCCCGGCGGTGATCCGGTCAATGACCATCGCCATCAGCGCGATCACCATCCCGGCAAGCAAGCTTTCACCAAATTCAGCCCTGCGGATGGTTGACAGAACCTCCCAGCCGATATCCGCGGTTCCGCCGATGATTGAGGCGATGATCACCATGCTGAGCGAGGCCATCGTCGCCTGATTGACCCCCAGCAGAAGCTGCCGGAGCGATGACGGCACACGCACCTGCCAGAAAAGCTGCCGAGCTGTGGCGCCCGACATCAGCCCGCTTTCGATCACCTCGGGGGACACCCCGCGCAGGCCCACGATCGTGTTGCGAACCATCGGCGGAAAGGAATAAAGCACCGAGGCGATCAGCCCCACCACCGTGCCAAAGCCGAACAGCATCAGGATCGGCAGCAGATAGGCAAAGGACGGCACCGTCTGCAACACATCCAGCATCGGCATGATGGCGCGTTCCGCCCGGTTGGAAAAGAACCCCCAGACGCCAAAGGCGAACCCCACAAGAATCGCCAGCGGCACCGAAATGGCAACCAGTGACAGCGTATTCATGCTTTCTGCCCAGTAACCGATGACCAGCATGTAAAGCATTGAAAACAAGGTGAAAACCGCAAGCTTCCAGCCCGAAGCGGCCCAGGCCACGACACAGAACAAGAAGGTGGTCACCGACCACGGCAGCGCATGAAGCGTGAAGCGGACGGCCTTGATCGGCCATTCCAATGTCCAGGAGATGCCAAGAAAGAACCAACCGCAGTTTTTCACGATCCAGGTCATGATCACATTCAGCCAGCCGGACAGGGGCAGGACCCAGTCTTCGGGATATTCGGCCAGCCAGGTCCATTCGCCCTGCAGCGCCAGACAGGCCAGCATGACGCCGATCACCCCCAGCCAGATCAGATCGCTTCGATTGAACCGGAACGGCATGGCGCTATGGCTCCTGCACGGAGGGTTCGGGGATGCATCCGCCCGCCAGGGCCGCAACCAGACCGCGCGCAGTGGCAATACCCAGCACAGAGCCATCGGCCGCCTCGACGATCACACCGGCATTGCTTTCGGCAAGCTTTGGCAAAAGCGGTTCCACCAATGTCCCTTGCGGCACGCGCTCCAGATCATCCCTCCGGGGCGCGTCGCCGTCCAGAATATCCTCGGCGCGCAGGATGCGTTCCCACGGCACGTCCTGTGTGAATTCCCGAACATAGGCGTCGGCCGGATTCAGGATCAGGTCAATCGGTCGGCCGATCTGAACGATTGCACCGTCACGCATGATTGCCATGCGGTCGGCAATGCGCAGGGCCTCCTGAAAGTCATGGGTGATGAAGACGATCGATTTGCGAAGCTTTGCCTGAATGCGCAGAAATTCATCCTGCATCTGTTTGCGGATAAGCGGATCAAGCGCCGAAAACGGTTCGTCCAGAAACCAGACATCCGGTTCAACCGCCAATGACCGGGCGATCCCGACGCGCTGCTGCTGGCCGCCGCTCAGCTCTTTGGGGAAATTGTTTTCGCGCCCTTCCAGGCCAACCAGTTCGATGACGCGGGCCGCCTGTTTGTAGCGTTCGGCCTCATCAACGCCCTGCAGCTTCAACGGAAAGGCGATGTTGTCGATGACGTTAAGATGCGGCATCAGGCCAAAGCTCTGGAACACCATGCCCATCTTGTGTCGGCGGATGTCGATCAGTTCGGCGTCGGTTTTCTTCAGCAGGTTTTCGCCATCCAGCAGGATTTCCCCCGCCGTCGGCTCCACCAGCCGCGACAGACAGCGGACAATGGTGGATTTGCCCGACCCCGACAGCCCCATGATGACAAAGATCTCGCCGACATGAACGTCGAAACTCACATCCGCATTGGCGACAATATGGTTCGCGGCGCGGATATCATCGGCGTGCTTACCGGCATCGGCGGCCATCTCTTCAGCCCTGCCGAAGAACTGCTCTGGTTGCGTGCCATAGACTTTCCAGACATTCCGGCACGACAGCTTGACTTCGTCAGGGTTGTTGATCGGGGTCTTCATGCGATGCTCCGGATCGAAGGGCTGGGCGCGGCTGACCGGCAGGCGGATCAGACCACACCCTTTGAAGTCGTTGCCGGATTGTTGAGGTCTGGCAATGATAACCGGTCGGGGCGGCCCGACAGTTGAACCGCCCCGATCAAGGATACCGGCAGGATCAGTTCATCGCTGCGTCAACCCAGCCTTGCCACGTGGCCTCATTATTCGCGACCCATTCGGTCGCAACGTCGCGCACATCACGCCCTTCATTGTCAACCGCCAGAATTGCCGCGTTCTCGTCGGCATTTGTCAGCGTCATCATCGACAGCATTTTGAACGCGGCGGGCCATTTGTCTTCAAAGCCACTCCAGGCCACCTTGTTGACCGTTGCCTGCGCAAACCCGCAAGCCGTGTCCTTTTCCTGGGTTTCTTCATTGCATTCGCCCTCTGCCGGGTTCCATTCCACCCAGTTGAACTCATGCGCCGCAAAGATCCAATGTGGTTGCCACATCATCATCAGGATCGGGTCCTCGGACTGAATCGCCGAGGTAAGCTCCGCCACCATGGCACCTTCACTGCCGCCCGCGATCGCGGCAAACGGCAGACCGATAGCCTCAACCACATCGCGTGACCGCGTGCCCCAATCCGCAGGATAAGTGATCAGGCGCCCGTTCGGGAATGTCTCGGCATTGGCAAAGGCCTGCGCGCAGTCGTAAAGCGCCTTGTAATCCGGCAGGCCGGGGCATCTGTCTTCCATGTAAGGTGGGTAAATCCAGCCTTCCCTCGGCTCAAGCCCGAGATCGCCCAAAACCACGATTTCACCGCTTTCGACGGCCTTGGGATAGATATCGCCGACATTGTTGCTCCAGACTTCGGTCTGAAAATGCAGATTGCCCTGCGACAGGCCCGCATGCTGCGGCACGGCGCCCGCACTGACATATTCGATGGTGTAGCCCATCTTCTGCAGCAACTCGCCCGCGACATAGGTTGAAAAGTGCTGTCCGGTCCAGTCATTCAGAACGACTTTGATCGCGTCATCGCTTTCCGGTACGTTGGCGGCCAGGGCTGTGCTGGCCGATGCGAACAGCGCGAGTGTTATTGCGCCCGCGGTTTTGGATATGGTTGCCATGATCTCTCCCCTTTGGATGCGCATGCTTGTTGCAATACAAGCGCATTTTTCTATTGTGCAAAAACTTACCATTGGAAAGTTTTTTGTGTCAACGGTTGAATGTTGAGGTTTTTGCAGCCACTGTTTATTCGGAAAAAAACGCTATTGCTGCGAGGGTTCTGTCAGATGCGATCCAGATCCATAAGGTCGATAAGACGCGCAGAGCTTTCCCGCGCGGCGTTTGAGGCCGTGATTCGATACGGATTGCGCAAGACGACGCTGGACAAGGTGGGAGAGATCGCAGGGGTTTCGAAAGGCGTCGTCCTGCACCATTTCAAGGATAAAAGCGCGCTGCTGGAAGCTGTATTCCGCAGATCAAACTCATTATTGAGTGAATCCGTCGTCGAGCTTTACCGATATGCCGAAACACCCTACGAGCGGCTTTGGGCGATCATCGTTTCCAACTTTTTTCAAACGATTTTCAATCCAAGCGTGTGCCAGGCCTGGGTTTCGCTGATCTCGGAAGTGCCGCACAACCTTGGCTGCCAGCGCGTTCAGATTGCCAATAATGAACGGATCCGCAGCAACCTCGTGCACGAGCTGAAGCACTTCCTGCCCGAAGCTGAAGCCCAGCGCGCCGCGCGGCATCTGGGTGTGTTGATTGATGGGATCTGGGTCCGTGCGGGCCTGTCGCCGGAACCGATGTCAAGCAGTGCGGCCATTTCAGAGATGGAATATGCCGTCTCGAAGTTGCTGCCTTATGATGATGTCGGTGCCGCGAAACATCGTGAGGCCCGCAAGAAAATCGAAACCGTGGCTGACATTGCATTCGGTTCCAAGGCGTTCAAGGAACGATCCCTGCAGGCATGAAGCACAGGGCCCCGGCGCTTCGGGGGCCCCGGCGTTTCAGGGGCCTTACGCGCGGGCCTGGTGCCGCGCCATGATCGGCTCAAGCAGGCTTGCGCCTGCGATCAGGATAACGCCGGTCAGTTCGCGGATCCCGAAAGGCTCACCGGCCAGCAAGGCCACCGAAATCGCCCCGACAATGATCTCGGTCATGAAAAGCAGACCGGTGACACCGGGGCTAAGGAATTTCGGCCCCCAAAGCGACGCAAGGGTTCCGGGCAGGACCAGAAACGCCATGAACGCCAGCAGCAAAGGCATTGCAGGCAGGGTCTGGGCAACGCTGGGCACGGCCTGCGGCGCAAGCAAAAGTGCCGCCCCGGCCGAGAAAAGCAGCGACCAATGGAAAAAGCCAACCGTCAACTCGATGGCGGAATGGCCCCCATCGAGGCGGATGCGCACCATCGCAATCGCCCAAAGGATGCCAGCCCCCAGCCCCAGCCAGTCACCGCTGTTCTGCGGCACCGGAAACCGCGCCCCCAGCCCAAAGATCGTCAGCATCCCGATGATGGCCAACACCATTGCAATGATGCGCGTGGGGGTGATGGCATCGCCCAGATAGATCCGCGCCAGCAATGTCGCCCAGACCGGGGTAAGGTAAAACAGCAGCATGGCGCGCACGACATCCGTATAGACGATCGAGGTCGAATAAAGCAAAAGCGCCCCCCCCGAAAACATCGCCGTCACCTGCAACTGAAGCCCGCCTTTCCGCACCTGCCGCCACCGCAGCAGGGTCACCGGCACCAGACATAAAGCCGGAACAAGAAAGTAGACCACGGTGATCCACAGACCGTGAAGCCCGGCATCCTCCAACGCTCTGAGCGGGATCCAGAACAACCCCCAGACAGCCCCGGCATAAAGGCAGGCAAGTTTGGCTTTGAACTCTGCGGTCACGGTGCTGCCTTTGGGTTGGTCAGGTGATCATATCCGGACAACCTGCCCAGGGCCTGCATGTCGATGTCGATGTCGATACCGGATCCGGGTCTATCCGCGACGAAGGCATGGGAACCGCCCAGATGAAAGCCGGTTACGGCGAAGTTGACAAAAACTAACTATCGGTAAGTTTATTGTCAAATGGTAAGTTTATTGATATTCAAGGCGGAAGTTCACAGCCGGCTTTGATGCTTCGTGGTAGCCGCGAAGCGCCATCCCGGCGCAAGAAGGTCAAGAATGGTCTTTGATTACATCATCATAGGGGCAGGTTCGGCCGGATGTGTCCTGGCCAATCGGCTGTCCACCGATCCCAAGAACCGCGTCTTGCTGCTGGAAGCGGGCCCGAAAAACGCCGCGCTTTCGCTCAAGATGCCGGCTGCTGTTCTGTCGAACCTGACCAGCACCACGCATAACTGGGCCTTTCAGGGCGAACCCGAACCCGAATTGAACGGACGTCAGCTCCAGCATGACCGCGGCAAAACCATTGGCGGATCATCCTCGATCAACGGGATGGTGTTCATCCGCGGCCACGCGCTTGACTACGAAGGCTGGCGTCAGGCGGGCTGTCCGGGCTGGGGATATGCCGACGTGCTGCCCTATTTCAAACGTATGGAAACCTATGGCGGCGGCGGGGATGACCTGCGCGGCGCCACCGGCCCGCTGCATGTCCATCGGGCCGACCCAAAGGATCCTTTGACCCTGGCTTTTCTCAAAGCCGGCAAAGAGGCGGGCTATCCGGTGACCGATGATATCAGCGGGATCTGTCAAGAAGGCTTCGGTGTTGCCGACCGCACCGTCTTCAAGGGCGAACGCTGGAGCACCGCGCGCGCCTATCTCGACCCGGTGCAGGGCCGCGCGAACCTTACGATCCGCACGCATGCACATGTTCAGCACCTGATTTTTGACGCAAACAAAGCGACAGGCCTCGCCTATCGGGATCGCAATGGGAACACCCATAAGATACGCGCCGAAAAAGAAGTTATCCTGAGTGCCGGTGCCGTCGGCTCTCCGCATCTTCTGATGCTGTCCGGGATCGGCCCTGCCAACCATCTGCGCGACATGGGCATCGACGTGCTTCTTGATCTGCCCGGCGTCGGCCAGAACCTCAACGATCACCCGGATTTCGTGCTGAAATTCAGATGCCAAAAGCCGGTGTCATTCTGGCCCAAGACAAGGCCGCTGGCCAAACTCGCGGCGGGGCTGGAATGGCTGCTGACCCGGCGCGGCATTGTGGCGTCCAACCTGTTCGAGGGGCTGGGCTGTATCCGGTCGGGTCCGGGGGTGGAATATCCTGATCTTCAGCTCATCATCTCGCCGATCGCGGTTGATGATGCGACATGGAAGCCACTTCAGGAACATGCCTTTCAGATCCATGTCGGCCTGATGCGCGCCCACAGCCGGGGCAGCATCGAACTGCAATCCGCCGACCCAAGCGATCCGCCGCGCATTCTTGTGAATTACCTGAAGGATGGCCGGGATCGTGAACTCTTGCGCAAGGGCATCCGGCTGGTGCGCGAGATCGTCGAACAACCGGCCTTTTCTGACCTGAAAGGCGATGAGATTTTCCCCGGCAGCAACCTGCAGTCGGATGCCGACCTCGACCGGGTTCTCAATACGCACATCAACACGCAATGGCACCTGTCCTGCACCGCGCGCATGGGGGCTGCAACCGACAAGGGGGCGGTGGTCGATGCCAGCGGGCGGGTGCATGGTCTCTCGGGCCTGCGCGTCGTCGATGCGTCGATCATGCCAGTCGTGACCAACGGCAACACCAACGGCCCCACCATCATGCTCGCCGAGAAACTGAGCGACGATATTCTGGGCCACCCCCCCTTGCCACGGATCGAGGCAGAGGTCTGGCGCAACCCGGACTATGAAACCTGCCAGCGCTGAAGGGCGCGGGGGGCAATGAAGATAATGTGATCTGCAACCTGATGGTGGGCACCAAGGATCGTGATACGCGGCTTTTGGCCCACAATGCTTGTTTCAGCGTCCCCGTCACGGTCCCCGTCACGGTCCCCGTCACTGTCCCCAAGGTGCTTTTCGCCAAAATCCCTGACAAAGACCGCGAAGACTGGCAAAACCGCTCCTCCGGCACCCGCAGCCCCCCGCGCCGCCCGTGGGGGCGTTCCGAAGTCTGGATATGTCAGCTCTGCGGGACAAACTTGCCTTTTGATTTTTGCTCCATAGAGTCCACTCTTGACGCTTGAAATTTGTTGCAGCGCTTGAGAGGTAAGGCAACGAACAAGACCAATGGTTAACCGATCTACGAGGAGAGTGGTGACATGACTGTTTCAGTAATCGCTTTGGTAACCATTAACGAGGATGAGCCTGTTGCGCTCGCCAGATACATGCAAACGACGGAGCCACTCCTTGAGAAAGCAAATGCCAAAATTGTTAGTCGCTTTGCTGTGAACGAAGTGGTGGTCGGGCATCGCCCAGCGAAAATGATAGTGATTGTGGAATACCCAAACCGATCTGCCGTCGCGAGCGTATTTGAAAGTGAAGAGTATCGGGAGCTTATCCCGATCCGCGACGCCGCGTTTCTAGACTATCAAGTGACAATCGCGACTGACACCGAGCAGCCCCACGAACTCCCAATCGGGATGAGCTAGAC
>JBATTI010000325.1:0-7763 GCA_049670445.1 Albidovulum sp.
TATCCTTGGTGTCCGGCCTGCGCAAATAAGGCTTCGGGCTGCGCCGTCAAAGATCGTCGTCGACATAAGCGAAAACCTTGGTGGCGTCGCGTATGATTATCTGACCACACCCACGAATGAACGGATCATCGTTGAAACCCGTGGCGATAAGGTTCTCGCAGTTGGTACATCCGTGGCAGTCGAATTCGATCCGGAAGCGGCAATGTTCTTTGACCAGTCAACAGAGGCCCGCCTGCGCTAACGAAAGGGTGGGCCGCCCGCCACCACCTACTGCCAAAATTTAATTACCAATACTTTCGCGCGCCAGTACGAAATCAGGCAGCATGCGGGGTAGCCCGCTGCGGCACCGGAACCGGCTTTGCGATATGCAAGCCACGTCCCGGAAAATCGGCCCGGAACCGCAAGCATAGCCCCGCAAGATCAACGCCGGCATCCGCGGCCCGGCAAAGTCGGTGGTTTTCAGGCCAACTACACAGCCAAAGCACTTCATCAGACCCCAAAAGCCGCAACACGAAGCCTTCACCGCGCAAGCGCTGCTGCAGATCAATCCAGTCGCGGGCAAGCGCGACAATTTCATTCACGCGCGCGGCAAGGCCAAACATACCGGGGCGAAGCAAGGCACGCTCCAGTGCCGCGCGTAAATACGCGGCGGGCTGGCACCCGGCCTGCCTCGACGCGCGGCCCAGTGCCAGCAGCAGATCGTCTGGCAGGTCGACCGAAATGGAAATCATCTTCGCCATAGGCAAAGTCTGACCGAAACTGGTTAACAAGAGGTTGGTCGGATCAAATCGGAATGAAGTCCCCGCTGTCAGCGTCGTATTGATGCAAACCGCCCTCGCCGATATCAGTCCAAAGCCCGTGCAAGGTCAGGTCTTCCGCCTCAACCGCCGCACGCACGAAGGGAAACGTCATGAGGTTATCAAGGCTGATCAGCACCGCCTGCTTTTCCAGCGCTTTCAACTGCTCGGCCTGATCCTTTATATCCTTCACGCGCTCATAGCCGGGGCGCAAAATATCCATCCAGCGCCCGACAAAACTTGTCTTCTCTTCGAGCTGAGGCGCGTTACCCGAACACATCGCGTGGCAGCCTTGCACGCCGCCGCAACTTGAATGGCCCACCACAATCACATGCGCGACCCGAAGTGTGTCGACCGCATATTCAACCGCCGCCGACGTGCCATGATGTTCGCCATCGGCGTTATAGGTCGGCACCAGATTGGCTATGTTGCGATGAATGAAGAACTCACCCTGATCAGCCCCGAAGATTGACGTGACATGAACCCTGCTGTCGCAGCATGAAATCACCATCGCGCGCGGGCGCTGACCATCTTCAGCCAGGCGACGGTACCAGGTTCGGTTTTCCGTCCATGTTGTGGCTTTCCAGCCAAGGTAGCGCTGCACCAGATAGGACGGCAGGGGTTTTGCAAGTTCCATTGTCATCGCCTTTCAAGTGTCCCCCCGTTCAATAGTCAGAAGTTGCATCAAATTCGAGGGGTATTTCGCCATCGCATCAACCTTTTCTTGAGTCTCGCATCGCAAATTGCCCACGAATTTGGGGCGTTGGATAGGAGGTTCATGGTGCCGGTATTGGCAGTTTTATGCCACAATGAGGGGGTCAGGTTAGATCCGGACCCATTGGTGGCTTTATATTCGGATCTCGGCTCAAACCGGGCCGAGCAGGTGGTCTGCCGAACGATGGAGGAATTGTCCGCGCGGTTGCGCGAAACACTGCTCTGCGCTGATGATGATCGTGATGATGCACTTGTCGAAAATGCACGGCGTTTGGGGGCGGTTGCCGAACAAATCGGCATGTCGACGCTGATGCGGATCTCGCAAGACGTCGTCAAGACGACCCTGTCAGGCGACAAGACGGCACAAGCCGCAACTCTTGCACGGCTTGCCAGAATTGGCGACCGATCACTTACCGCCGTTTGGGATTTGCGGGATATGACGGTCTAAAGCGCAAGTTTTGCGCGCTTCCTATTGCGGGCGGCGCGCGAAACATTAGGCTGTTGGCAAATTGCTTCCGGAAGGATGAAAATGCCCGTTGCCTTTGCCGATCCCGCTGTGGCCTCCTTGCCACTTCACATAGTTGATGAAACCGAAGCCGCCACCTTCTTGGCGGCCCAGCCGCCAGCAGCGCAGGCCTGGCTTTCGCGTGCTGGATTTACCGGCGCGCTGGGCCAGACCCATGTCTTGCCGGGGCCAGACGGGCACCCGGTTGGTGCTGTCATGGGCTATGGTTCGCCAAACAAACGGGCGCGCGGGCGATTCCATATCGCCAAAGCGGCTGCAGCTTTGCCCGAAGGCGACTGGCATCTTCAAAACCCGCCATCTGTGGCTGTAGCCGAAGAAACAGCGCTGGCCTGGCTTTTGGCCAGCTACCGCTTTGGGCGGTACAAGAAAGCAACGCCGCAAAAGGCCCGGCTAAAGGCCCCTGACGGTGTTGATGCAGCCCGCATATTGGCTATTGCCGAAGGCGAATGCCTGACCCGCGATCTGATCAACACGCCCGCATCCGACATGGGCCCACAAGAGCTTGAGGCGGCCTTTCTGGTGCTTGCCAAACGCTTTGGCGCCAAAACCAAGATAACCACGGGTGACGCGCTGCTGCGTGACGGTTTTCCGATGATCCATGCGGTCGGCCGCGCATCCCCCCGCGCACCCCGGCTTTTGGACATGCGCTGGGGCAAGGCCGGCCCGACCCTTACACTGGTCGGTAAGGGCGTGTGTTTTGATACTGGCGGGCTGAACATCAAGCCCGGCAGCTCTATGGGGTTGATGAAGAAAGATTTGGGTGGGGCGGCCACGGTGCTGGGCCTTGCGCAGATGATCATGGCGCTTGGCCTCAAGCTGCGCCTACGGGTGCTGATCCCGGCAGTGGAAAATTCCATTTCAGGGAATGCGATACGGCCACAAGATGTTTTGACCAGCCGTAAGGGCCTGACCGTAGAAATTAACAATACCGACGCCGAAGGGCGTCTGGTCTTGGCCGACGCGCTGGCACTTGCCGATGAAGAAACGCCCGATCTCTTGATCTCAATGGCAACGCTGACCGGGGCCGCGCGTGTGGCGGTTGGCCCCGATCTGGCGCCCTTTTACAGCGACGACGAAGCCTTTGTCGCCGCAGTGACCGCCGCCGCCGCACGCGTCGCAGATCCGGTCTGGCGGATGCCCTTCTGGGCGCCTTATGAGGCATTGATAGAGCCTGATATCGCTGATCTTGATAACGCGCCGGCGGGGGGGTTTGCGGGGTCTATCACGGCGGCGCTTTTCTTGCGCAGATTCGTTACAAAAAGCCCGGCATATGCGCATTTTGATATTTATGGCTGGCAACCAACGGCGCTGCCAGCCCGGCCAAAGGGCGGCGTGGGTCAAGGCGCACGCGCCGTGCTTGACGCGCTTCCTGCGCTGCTGGGCCTATGACCGATCGGCGCATAACGCCTGCGAATGGCCGCGTCGCACATCTGTCTTTGCGCGGCCAGATCGAAGCCGACAACTTTGTTGAGGGCGAATGGCTGCGGGTCACCGTGCCGCTGGCCGATCTTCTTGCGCAGCCCGGCGGCGCGCGTGATCGCCAGTTGTTGCTGGGTGAGCGACTTTTGGTGTTGGAACGGCGCAGTGGCCATGCCTTTGTTCAGGCCCAAAAGGACGGCTATTGCGGCTATTTGATGGATCATGCTTTGGGCCCGGATGAGCTGCCCAGCCATTGGGTTGCCGCACCGGCCACACATCTTTACGCAGCCCCCGGCCTCAAGTCCCGCGAAGTGGCGAGCCTAAGCTTTGGGGCATTGTTGACGGTCAGCGCCGAACATTCAGCGTTTTTCGAAACTGCCGAAGGGCTTTTCGTCCCCCGCCAGCATCTGCGTCTGATGGGGGATTTCTTGACCGATCCAGCCCATGTGGCCGAAATGTTTTTGGGCACGCCCTATCTTTGGGGCGGTAACAGTCGGGCGGGCATCGACTGCTCGGGTCTGGTGCAGGCCGCATTGCGGGCTTGCGGCATCGCTTGCCCGGGTGACAGCGATCAGCAATTCGCAGCGCTGGGCAATTCATTACCCGATGATGCGATCTATCAACGGGGCGATCTTTTGTTCTGGAAGGGTCATGTGGCGTTGGTGGTGGATCGCGAAAAACTTATTCATGCCAATGGCTTTTACATGACTACAAACTACGAAGGTATATCCGCAACCTTGGCGCGCATTTCGGAGCAAGAGGGGCGCGGGGCGTTTTTGGGTGCAAAACGGCTTTAGCCTACAGGGCGGATCAGTTTACGTTCCAGCACCCGCAACACCCCGGCAAGATCATGGCCACGTTTCAAAATCCGCCCATCCATGCCCACAACCGAATACATCCCTTGTTTTGCGCGCAAACGGGGCTGTTTCTCGATCCGGTAAAGCGGATGTTCTGCGGTTCGGCGAAACACCGAGAATACCGCCATATCGGTCAAGAAAGACATGGCATAATCGCGCCACTCACCGGCGGCCACCATGCGCCCATAAAGGCCAAGGATTTGCCCAAGCTCGGCACGATCAAAGGAAACCTGCTCGGGCGGGCGCGCGGAATGCGGAAAGGGTGTCGGCGTTTGAACCGTCATAAGTCGATGTTAACCAGCTTTCCGGGCAAATCAAGCGTTGCCCCAGTCCCGCCACAAAAAGACCTCATGCTGGCCCCAGTCACTCCCGCGAAAAGCCGTGATCTGAGACGAGTTTCATTGTCAGCGAGAGACGCTAGGTTCCGGTGGCGCGGCCAATAGCCCCCACCCAGTTCGCGCCACCGGGATCGTCTCTTGCTTAGGCCTCGCTTTTGCAGGGCCCTTGCTTTTCAAAGATACCCAAAGCTGCCTAGCCGCAACGCGCGTCAGTTATGATCCCGTTGGCGTCGATAATGAAATTGATCCTGTCGGGCACAACATCCGCCGTCACCCGGTCTGAAGGATGAATGACCCGCATCGGGGCGGGGAAGATCATGGCAGCCAAAATGGTTTCGGGCTTACCGATATATTGTTGCAAGGCCGCCGCATCGCAAGAACCGGTGCCAACAACTTTGGGCGCGGTTTCAGCCATGCAGGCGGCCACAGCCAGAAGCGCGGGCAATGTGGTGGCCGCGATAAAAAATCGTTTCAATGGAGGCTCCTATGATGCGCGTCATGACTGTCTTTCGCAGGCTATTGCCTGACCATGATAACAGCAGGCTTCTAAATGAGAAGCCGTGGATATTTAGCAGATAAGACAAGCGGGTTTTCAGCACCAGCATCGGAAAAGGCGACCTAAGCCGCTTCGATCAAGTCCACCAAGACACTGAAGTCTATCACATCTATGAAATACGATGGTGCCCAGGAGAGGACTCGAACCTCCACGCCTTGCGGCACACGGACCTGAACCGTGCGCGTCTACCAGTTCCGCCACCTGGGCAGGTGTCGTGAAGCGCGATGTAAAGGCGAGCCTGAGCGCTGTCAATGGGATTTCGCGTTGATTTCATGATCGAAAGATAAGCGGGCACAATACGGAATAGGGCTTAGATATCTGGCCACTTTGGCGCATAGTCGTACCAAATGGGGGTACATATGTTTGAAGTTCTGAAATCGGTTCATCTTATCAGCCTGCTGCTTGGCGGGGCGGCTTCGATAGGCAATGCTGTCTTGCTAAGACGTGTTTTGGCCGCAGGCGTACAAACGCCGCCGATGGTCGTCGATGCGATGGGTGCATTGGCGAAGATGGGTTTGGGCGCCATCGTGCTTTTATGGCTTACCGGCCTGCCTTTGGCGGTTATGACGGGGGCCTTCGCAGCAGGCGGTATTCTTTTCGGAGTAAAGCTTTTGGCGGCCATGGTGGCCTTGGCGCTGATCTTGGGCATCACCTGGCTTCGCGCGCAGGTCGCTGCAGGCCATCGCCCTGCCAACCCGGCCTTGATCAAGCGGTTATTGGCGGGCGTGCTTTGGATGGTGATTTTGGCCATTATTCTGGCCGTGGTGGTGTTCAACTGACGGCGGGTCCTGACACGGGGCGCGAATTGCGCCTTGTCTGGCAAGGGTCGGGGCGGTAAACCCGGACCAATTGCGTAAGGGAGCTTTGCCCATGTCCAAACTCGTGACCATTTTCGGCGGAGCAGGCTTTGTCGGCCGCCATATTGCCCGGCGCATGGCCCAAGAAGGCTGGCGGGTTCGCGTGGCTTGCCGTCGCCCGAACGAGGCTTTGTTCGTCAAGCCTTACGGCGCTGTGGGTCAGGTGGAGCCGGTGTTTTGCAATATCCGCGATGATGCGTCGGTCGCGGCCGCTTTGGCCGGGGCGCACGCGGCGGTCAATTGCGTGGGCACGTTTGATCGAGGCGGCGTCAACAACTTCGATGCGGTGCAGCATCTGGGTGCCGAACGGATCGCACGGTTGGCCACTGCCGCCGGGCTGTCGCAGCTTGTCCATATCTCGGCGATCGGCGCGGATGAAACTTCTGAAAGCAACTATCAGCGCAGCAAGGCCGAAGGCGAGGCTGCCGTGAAGGCGGCCTATCCCGCTGCGGTGATCTTGCGCCCCTCGGTGATCTTCGGGTCGGGGGACAATTTCTTCAACCGCTTTGCCGGGATGAGCCGGATGGGCCCGGTCCTGCCGATCATCGGTAGCAATACCCGCTTTCAGCCGGTCCATGTCGAGGATGTCGCCGAAGCCGCAGTCAAAGGCGTGCTTGGGCAAGCCAAAGCCGGTACTTATGAACTTGGCGGGCCGGATGTCGATACATTTCGCGGCCTGATGGCGCGGATGCTGGTCGCCATCAACCGCCGCCGTCTGGTTATCAACCTGCCCTTTTGGATTGGCGGTATCATGGGCGGTGCCTTTGATCTGGGCAGCGCGCTGACGCTTGGTCTGGTCACCAACAAGGTGCTGACCCACGATCAGGTAAAAAGCCTGCGTCATGACAATGTCGTCAGCCCTGGGGCCAAGGGGTTTGCCGAGCTTGATTTGACGCCTGCAGCGATGGGGGCGGTCTTGCCGGATTATCTTTGGCCCTTCCGGCCTTCCGGCCAGTTCGACGCGATCAAGGCTTCGGCCAAGAATCTGCGCAAGCATTCCTGATTTCTCAAGACTGTATCTGCCGCCCCTTCGGGGGTGGCGCGACGCCGAGGTGTGACCTCGCAAGGAGAGCTGAATGACCGGCACGACCCTAGACGCTGTGATCCTTGGCATGCTGGAGGGGTTGACCGAGTTTATCCCGGTCTCTTCCACCGGGCATATCCTGCTTGCCGGGCATTTCCTGGGCTTTGAAAGTGCGGGCAAGACATTCGAGGTGGTTATTCAGCTTGGTGCCATCCTTGCGGTCATTGGGGCTTATGCCGCGCGGCTTATCCAGATGCTGCGGGGGTTGGGCAATGATCCGCGCGAACGCAAATTCATGATCTCGATCCTGCTGGCGTTCTTTCCGGCGGCCTTAGTGGGTGTACTGGCGCATGATTTCATCAAAACGGTGTTGTTCGAATCGCCCCGCCTGATTGCCAGCATGCTGATCCTTGGCGGTATCATCTTGCTGATCGTTGACCGCATGCCTTTGCGGCCGCGTCACCACAACACTGACGGCCTGCCACTTCGTGTCGCTTTCGGTATCGGGCTTGTTCAATGTCTGGCCCTAATACCGGGCGTTTCGCGTTCCGGGTCCACCATCGTGGGGGCGCTGTTGATGGGTGTCGATAAGCGCACAGCAGCGGAGTTTTCGTTCTTCTTGTCGATGCCAACCATGACCGGTGCATTCGCCTATGACCTGTTCAAGAACCGCGC
>JBATTI010000326.1:0-1604 GCA_049670445.1 Albidovulum sp.
GGTAAGCCCGCCAACCCCCAATATGCCGACAACCGCCATCAGGGCATCTCCTCCAGCACTTCGGCAATCAGCCTTGCGGTCACGGCGATATCCTCTTCGGTATGCACAATGGAGGACAGCGAATGCAGCGTCGCCGACGGGTTCATATAAACGCCCTTATCGATCAGCCGCACCGCGAAGTCGCGAAACTTGACCCGGTCCACATGCCCACAAAAATCCCGGAAGTCGGTAATTTCGTCGCGATCGGTGAAGAAGATCTGGAACATCGAGTTGACGCCCTGACAGATCACCTTATGGCGGTTGGAGCCTTTGGCGACGCGCTGTATTTCAGCCGTCATCTTCTGCCCCAGATCCTTGATCTTGGCAAAACCCGCCTGATGATCGGCCAGCATCGTCTCAAGCATCACCTTCGTCACATGCAGCGCAAGCCGCCCGGCGTTATGGGTGCCAAAATGCAGGACCTTGCCCCATTCAAGCCCGGCCATAATCTCATCCCTCGCGCCGATCACCGCCATCGGCATGCCGCCACCCAAAGCCTTGCCGTAAGTGACGATATCGGGCGACAGCCCGTAAAGCTCGGCGCACCCCCCGGCGGCCAGCCGAAAGCCGGTGACGGTTTCATCCAGATAAAACAGCGCCCCGTATTCGCGGCAAAGCTCTTGCATGCGCTGCAAATAGCCGGGCTTGGGCGGGATCACCCCCATATTCGACATCACCCCTTCGGTGACGACACAGGCCGCCTCGCGGCCATGAATTGCCATGGCGCGCTCAAGCGCGGCGACATCATTCCAGCGCACCACGATCGTGTCGCGCCAACTGTCCTCGGTCATGCCAGAGCTGTCGGGGATGCGGATCGGATCATTCGGATGACCAAGCAAGGTGGGCGGATAGGGGTTGGTGTTGATCAGAACCGAATCCCACCAACCGTGATAATGCCCTTCAAACTTGATGATCTTGCGCCGCCCGGTATGGCCGCGGGCCAGACGAAAGGCCGCCATCGCGGCCTCGGTCCCGGTGTTGGCAAACCGGACCTTATCGACATGCGGCAGCAGACCCACAAGCATTTCGGCCACCTCGACCTCAACCTCCAGAGCCGTGGCAAAATGGGTGCCGCGCGCAACTTCACGCGCAACGGTTTCGGCAATCTTGGGATGCGCGTGGCCCAAAGGCAGCGCACCAAAGGCCATCATCCAGTCGATATATTCGCGCCCATCCACATCATAAAGCCGCGCGCCTGCCCCATGGCTCATGTAGCGCGGCGTACCGCCAAAGGCCGCAGGCCCGCGCGAGGCTGAAGAAACCCCCTCGACCAGCACCTTGCGTCCCCGCGCAAACAGCGCTTCTGACTTTGGATTATGCATCGCAAACAGCCCCCATTTCTTGCTACTGCGCGCCACCCTAAGGCAGACCCTTGATGCTGTCACCGATCCATGCGGCAAATGTTGCCACTGTGCATGGTGTTCCGTTCGACGACCAAACGATGCGGCAGGGCTGCCACGTCACAGACGCAGGCCAACACCAAACCATTTTCAAACCCTTGATTTTGATAATTTAATTTCGCAGGTGAAATACCTGCACTTCTGGAATGGTTCGCCGAGGTTCGC
>JBATTI010000327.1:0-2750 GCA_049670445.1 Albidovulum sp.
ATTTGCGGTCATTTCGCGCTGGCCGAAGGGTCACGCCACCTGCTGTTCGACCGCCTGCCCCCCTTCATCCATCTGCGCGGCTATGGCGAGGAGGCAGGCCCCTGGCTCGAAGCCACACTCAAGGTTATCGGGGCCGAGGCTGGCGGGGCGCGGCTTGGCGGCGATCTGATCGCCCTGAAGATGTCCGAGGCGATCTTCGCCCAGGCGATCCGCGCCCATATCGAGGCAGAGCACGAAACCGACTGTGGCGTGGCCGGTTTCGCCGACACCCATCTGGCAAGGGCGCTGACCGCCTTTCACCGGGCGCCGACAACCGACTGGACGGTCGCAAGGCTTGCCCGCGAGGCCGGGCTGTCGCGGACCGGATTCGCCGAGCGTTTCTCGGACCGGCTCGGCGTGACGCCAATGGCCTATGTCACGTCATGGCGGATGCAGATCGCGCGCGAGGCGCTTACCGCGCGGGGGCTTTCGGTGGCCGAAGCGGCGGAGGTTTCGGGCTACGCTTCCGAATCCGCCTTCAGCCGGGTCTTCAAGAAAGAGATCGGCATATCGCCCGCCGCCTTCCGCCAGTCCGGCTTCGCGCACCCCGAGGCGGCTTAGCACGGCGTTCGCCATCTTGGACGATCTGCAATGCGAGATGGACTATCTGAAATTCATCGTCCGCAGTGATGCCCCTAAGTTGGAGGCTGCGACGGCGTGGCCCGTCGTTTGATCCCCAACCGAAAGGACCCTGCGCCATGCGCTTCGTCACCAAAACCATCCATGCCTGGCTCGACTACCCCGTAGCACTTGCCCTTATCGCCCTGCCGTTCCTGCTTGGGCTCGGCACCTCCAACCCGCTCGCCCTTGCGATCTCGCCGATCGTGGGATTCGCGGCCTTCCTGCTGACCGTGTTCACCGACCACCATCTCGGCGTGATCCGCGTGCTTCCCTACAAGCTGCACCTCGCCGTCGATCTGGCCGTCGGCCTGCTGTTTCTGGCCCTGCCCTTCGCACTCGGCTTCAGCGGGCTTGATGCGGCCTACTACTGGCTCAACGGTGCCGCCGTGGTGGCGGTCATCGGACTTTCAAAACCCAACACCGCGATTGTCGCGGCCTGATCCCCTGCCTATCGAAAGGATATATCCCATGGCTCGTATCACGCAGATTTCCGACGCCGCCGCCACCCCCGAGGCCGCCGCGCTTTTCACCGCCATCAAGGGCAAGATCGGCATGGTGCCGAACCTCTACCGTGTCGCCGCCAATCAGCCTGCAGCACTTGCCGGGCTTTTGGGCCTTGGCGAAGCGCTTGGACGCGGCGGCTTCGACGCCCGCACCCGCGAGGCAATCGCGCTGGCCGTTGCCGGCGCCAACGCCTGCGACTACTGCGCCTCGGCGCATTCCGCGATCTCAGCAGGGCTGAAAGTCGCACCCGAGGCGGTGAAGGCGCATCTCGCCGGCCGCGCTGATGACCCGCGCAATGCGGCGATCCTGAGGTTTGCGGTCGCCGTCGTGGCCGAGAAGGGCATGGTCGCGGATGCGGACCTTTATGCCGCACGGGCTGCAGGGCTGACCGAGGCCGACATCGTCGAGACGGTTGCCAATGTGGTGGCGAATATCTTCACCAACTACCTCAACCACGTCGCCGCCACCGATATCGACTTCCCGGTGGTCTTAGCCGGCAAGGCCACCGCCTGAGAAATGCCATAGCGCGGCGGCCGCAAGACGCGCGGCCGTTCGCTACGGGGCCAAAGTTACACCGAAAAGTAGCCCTTCGAATTCCCGATGCGCGAACTTGCTGTCGGGACAAGGGCCAAGGCTTACACTTCGTCTGACTTGCCCCTTGGGCGCAGATGGAGGACGACCCAATGTGTAACCTTTACTCCCAGACCCGCGCGCAAGAAGCCATGCGCCAGTTGTTCGCGGGCATGAAGTTTTCCGACCGCACCGGAAATCTGGAACCGGGCAAAGTGTATCCTGACCAGCTTGCCCCGATTATCCGGCACGACGACGGAGCGCTGGAATTGGTCAAAGCCCGCTGGGGAATGCCGTCGCCGCCATTTGTTCTGAAAACCCAGCGCGACCCCGGCGTCACGAATGTTCGCAACCTCGCCTCACCGCACTGGCGGCGCTGGCTTGGCCCGGCGCATCGCTGCCTTGTGCCGTTTTCGATTTTCGCGGAACCCATCAAGGGCGGCAATCAATGGTTTGCCATAGCGAATGACGCCCCGGCCTTCTTTGCTGGTATCGAAATTCGCGGCTGGAAATCGCTGCGCAAGGTCAAGGACGGGGAGACGACAGACGACCTCTTTGCTTTCCTGACCTGCGAACCCAATGCAGAGGTAGCAGCGGTTCACCCCAAGGCGATGCCTGTCATCCTGACCGAACCATCGGAATGGGACAGATGGCTGACCGCGCCCTTTGAAATCGCCCGCAATCTGCAAAGGCCACTGGCTGACGGCGCGCTTGATCTTGTTCCCATCGAGGCCACATAGGCTGCGTAGATGTGCGGCGTTGCTGGATTGAGGGTGGGGGAAGGTCAAACCTCTCCAAAGTCCGGCATTGGGACGGATGCTTTCCATCTCTTGGCATGAACCGCAACAAAGAAGACCTTGGCTTTGCCAAAAGATACCAGCTTTCGCTTGGTCATTTTCCAAGGCATCAAATGCAAGGCATCAAATGAAAGGCGGGGGATCTGGTGGGGATTATCCAAAATCAGAGTGCAATTTATCAAATTAAAAAAAGCACTTAACTTATTCAAATGGCGGAGA
>JBATTI010000328.1:0-1993 GCA_049670445.1 Albidovulum sp.
TGAAAGGGCTAAGCCCGACATTCAGCCGAACTTATGCGTCGCTTTTGGTATCAGGTCCGTCGGCAATGCCCGGCAAGGCCGGGCCGGGCCGGAGGGGCTCGATGCCCCGATCGGGCCGATCTGGTCAATTCACTCCGCAGCCCAACCCGAGATGGCCTTCACATCCAGAAACTCCTCAATCCCCCAATGCCCGCCTTCCCGCGCCCGGCCACTGGCCTTGACGCCGCCAAAGGGGCTGCCCCGGCCCCGGCCCTGACCGTTCATCTCGACCATGCCGGATTTCAATTGCCGGGCAAGCCGATTACGCCGCGCACCGTCTTGGCTTTGCACATAATTGGTCAAACCATAGATCGTGTCATTTGCAATCCTGACCGCCTCTTCTTCACTGTCGAAAGGTATGATCGACAACACCGGCCCAAAGATTTCTTCGCGCCCGATAGCCATATCCGGTGTCACATCGGCAAAGACGGTCGGGCGCACGAAATACCCACGGTTCAACCCATCAGGGCGGCCAAGGCCACCGGCAACCAGCCGCGCACCTTCATCAATGCCCTTTTGGATCATGCTCTGGATCTTGTCATATTGCATTTCAGACACAACCGGGCCGATATGCCTGCCCTCATCATGAGCCGAGCCTACCTTGATCCCTTCGGCAACCGTCCGCGCGATTTCCACAGCACTTTCATAAAGCGGTCGTTCAACCAGCATCCTTGTCGGCGCATTACAGCTTTGGCCGGTGTTGTTCATGCAATGAAGCACACCGCGTTTGACGGCCTTTTCATCGGCATCCGCAAAGATCAGATTGGCACCTTTGCCGCCAAGCTCCAGGCAGACCCGCTTGAACGTATCGGCCGAGGCTTTGGTGATCGCAGCACCCGCGCGCGCCGATCCGGTGAAAGAGATCATTTCGACATCGGGGTGGGTGGACAGATCGGTGCCAACCCCCGGCCCATCGCCGTTGACAAGATTGAAGACCCCGGCAGGCAATCCTGCCTCATGCACGATATCGGCAAAGACCATCGCGTTCAGCGGCGACATTTCCGAGGGCTTCAAAACAGATGTGCAGCCCGCAAGCATGGCCGGGATCGCCTTCAACGCGATCTGGTTCAAGGGCCAGTTCCACGGCGTGATCAGCCCGACAACACCCACAGGTTCCAGCGCGATCCGGTCATTCGGCGCATGGGGGCCAAGCGGGCGGATGAACTCGATGTCCTTGAAGGCTGTCAGGAAATTTTCAATATGCCAGGTTCCGGCGTCAACCTGCTGACTGCGCGCCATATCAATGGGCGCACCCATCTCCAGGCCGGTTGCTTGCGCCACTTCTTCCGCACGCAGTTTGTAGCCCTCAAGGATCTTTTCGACATGGGCCAACCGCTCATCAGGCGGTGTTGCCGACCATGCTGGCAGCGCCGCCTTTGCGGCCGCCACAGCAGCATTGCTATCGGCCTGACCGCCAAGAGAGATCACGGCGCAAGGTTCTTCGGTGGAGGGATCAATGACGTGAAGGTCACGCCCTTCCACAGGGGCTACCCACTTGCCGTCGATATAAAATTCGCGTTTTTCGATCATGATTCACCTCGCTTTGATCCGCTACATATCCACCATTTTGCGACATGCAAGTCCGAGATGCAATTTGATCAAATTATTGCCGACTTGCTCAGACCAACGCCACATTTCCGGTCAGATCGCCGGTTGGGCGACTAAGTAAGCTCAGCGCTGGAAACTTACCGCAAAAAGCCTATATCTATCACCATCGATCTTCCGAAAACTAAGGAGCATCCAATGGGTTTGCGCATCAACGACATTGCCCCCGATTTCACCACTGACTCGACCGAGGGCCGCATCAGCTTTCACGATTGGATTGGTGATAACTATGCCATCCTCTTCTCTCATCCCAAGGATTTCACCCCGGTTTGCACAACCGAATTTGGCGCTGTGGCCCAGCTTGCCGGTGACTTTGAAAAGCGTAAAACCAAGGTCATGGGCGTGTCGG
>JBATTI010000329.1:0-3746 GCA_049670445.1 Albidovulum sp.
ACCGGAAAAATGCGGGGCTGGTCATGACGAGTACGGCGAAAGAAAGTATCACCGAAACGATCAAGACTATTGTCTATGCCTTGCTGATTGCGGGCGTGTTTCGGACAGTGTTCTTCCAGCCCTTCTATATCCCCTCGGGGTCAATGAAGGACACGTTGCTGATTGGCGATTTCATCTTCGTCAACAAAATGGCCTATGGCTATTCGCGCTATTCCTGCCCGTTTTCCGCCTGCCCCCTTTCGGGCCGCCTTTTCGGGTCAGAGCCGGAGCGTGGCGATGTCGTGGTCTTTCGTCACCCCGGATCGGGCAATGATTTCATCAAGCGGGTGATTGGCCTGCCCGGTGACACCGTGCAGATGAAAAACGGCGTGGTTTTCATCAATAATGAAGCCACCCCGCAAGTGGATGGCGGTTTTTTTGAAGAAGTCTACGCCCCCCAAGGCGGTGCAGGCCGCCCGCCCTCATGTATGAACGGCCCGTTGCAGCAAGGCGATATCTGCCGAAGTGAGCGGAAAATCGAAACCCTGCCCAATGGCGTGTCACATAGCGTTCTTAATATTCGTGACAGCGCCCAGGACAACACCAAGGTCTTTTCGGTGCCCGCCGGCCATTACTTCTTCATGGGCGATAACCGCGACAATAGTGAAGACAGCCGCTTCTCGCCTCCGGGTGGGGTGGGCTATCTGCCTGCCGAATATCTGATTGGCCGCGCCGACCGGATCATGTTCTCTTCTGCGGGAAAGTCGCTGTTCTTCTTCTGGACATGGCGTTCGGATCGTTTCTTCAAGGCGGTTGAGTGAATCCCAACTTGTCCCAATGCCTATGATCACGACGTCGTTAAGCAAAAGCTTTGATTGGTCTGGGCGCGCGCCCCGCAAGGAAGTCTGGCTGCTTTGGGCCTTTGCAGCACTCGTCTGCAGTGCCACCATCGCCGCAGAATATTGGGGGGCGCAAGCCTTAGGCATTGACGGGCCGGTTTTCCTGCCGCGCCTTGTCTATGTGGCCGCAGGTTTGCTTTTCATCCCACTCACCGCCGCGATGATCCGCCGTGCCCATGATGCGGGCCGCTCTGGCGCTTGGGTGCTGGTGATGCTTGTGCCCGTGCTTGGCGCTTTCGTAGGGCTTTACCTTCTGATTGCGCCAAGCAGCAGTCGCCGCCGTGCACCCGACGCGCCTTTGGCGATGCTGGTGCTGGCCGTTTCAACCATTGCCGTTTCGCTTTTGTTTATGTCACGCGCTTTTTGGCAACCTTACTGGATTCCCGCAAATTCGATGGCCCCCACGCTTTTGGCCGGTGATTACGTCACGGTTTCGCGCCCCTTTAACTATCTGCCCGAGGCCGGCGATATCGTGGTGTTTCGCCATGTCGAAAGCCAGACCGATTTCATCAAACGCGTTATCGGCATGCCCGGCGACACGGTGCAGATGCGGGCGGGCATTGTCTATCTGAACGGTGAAGCCTTGCCCCAGGAAGATGCCGGGAATTTTGAGGAAATCTTTGGCCCCAAGGGGCCGGGCGCTGCCTTGCCACGCTGTGCCAACGGACCTGTGGGGATCGGTGGCATCTGCTCCTCCCCGCGCAAGATCGAAACCCTGCCGGGTGGCGCAAAGCACGCGATCCTTGACATCAGCGTCACGCCGCATGACGACACGATTGTCTTTCTTGTCCCACCAGAGCACTATTTCGTCATGGGTGATAACCGCGACAACAGCATCGACAGCCGATTCAGCGCCGAAGTGGGCGGGGCTGGCATGGTGCCGGCCGCCTATATCATCGGGCACGGCCGCCGGGTGGTGTTTTCTGCCGCCGGGCCTTCGCTTTATGCTTTCTGGGACTGGCGCGCGGGCCGTTTTTTCAAGGCATTACAGTGAAGCTGTCCTCTGATCTTCAGGCCTTCGCTGCCCGCATTGGCCACCCGTTCGCGCGGCCCGAACTTTTGTTGCGCGCGCTGACCCACGCCTCCATTTCCACCCCCACCCGCCCCGACAATCAACGGTTGGAATTCTTGGGCGACCGGGTCTTGGGGCTGGTGATGGCCGAAGCCTTGCTGATGGCCGATAAGACCGCCGCCGAAGGCCTGCTTGCGCCGCGCTACAACGCCTTGGTCCGCAAAGAGACCTGCGCCGAAGTGGCGCGCGAAATTGGCCTTGGCGATGTCCTGAAACTTGGCCGCTCGGAAATGATGTCGGGCGGGCGGCGCAAGGAAGCCTTGCTAGGGGATGCAATGGAGGCGGTGCTGGCCGCCGTCTATCTGGACGGCGGGTTCGAAGCCGCACAGGCCATGGTCTTGCGGCTATGGGGTGACAGGGTTGCATCGGTCGATGCCGATGCCCGCGATGCCAAGACCGCCTTGCAAGAATGGGCGCAGGCGCGCGGCTTGCCGCCCCCTACCTATACCGAAGTGGGCCGCCATGGCCCCGATCATCAGCCGATATTCACCGTTGAGGTCAAACTGGCCACCGGCGAGGCGGAAAGCGCCGAGGCCGGTGCCAAACGTCAGGCGGAACAGACGGCGGCAAAAGCGCTTTTGGCGCGACTGGAGACATAAAATGGCCGAGGCCGAAACCCCTACCCGCGCCGGATTTGTCGCCCTGATTGGCGAACCGAATGCAGGCAAATCAACACTTTTGAACCGCATGGTCGGGGCCAAGGTCTCTATCGTGACCCATAAGGTGCAAACCACGCGGGCGCGCATCCGTGGCATCGCCATGCAAGGGGCGGCGCAGATCGTCTTTGTCGACACGCCGGGCCTGTTCCGCCCGCGCCGCCGCCTTGACCGCGCAATGGTCGCGGCGGCTTGGGGCGGGGCCGCGGATGCCGATATCGTGGTTTTGCTGGTCGAGGCGCATCGTGGCCAGACTGAAGGCGTCACGGCCATCCTTGAGGCGCTGAAAGACCGAATGGCATCAGGCGCACGGGTCGCCTTGGCGATCAACAAGATCGACAAGATCAGGGCCGAAGTGCTTTTGGCGCTGTCCGAAAAACTCAACGCGGCCTTTCCGTTTGAAAAGACCTTCATGATCTCGGCAGAAAAAGGCTACGGCGTACCTGACCTGAAAGAATGGCTGGCGGCGGAATTGCCTGAAGGCAGCTGGTTCTACCCCGAAGATCAGATCGCCGATCTGCCGATGCGGATGATCGCTGCCGAAATCACCCGCGAAAAGCTGACCCTGCGCTTGCATGAAGAACTGCCCTATCAACTGACCGTCGAGACCGAAAACTGGGAAGACCGCCCCGATGGGTCGGCGCGCATAGATCAGTTGGTCTATGTGGCGCGCGATGGCCACAAGGGCATCATTTTGGGCCATAAGGGCGAAACCATCAAAGCCGTGGGGCAAGCCGCGCGGGTTGAGATGACGGAATTTCTGGGCCGCGAGGTGCATCTTTTCTTGCAGGTGAAAGTGCGCCCCAACTGGCTTGACGAAAAGGAACGCTATTCGGAAATGGGGCTGGATTTCAAGGATGGCAACTGACCCGCGCCTGACCGCGGACTTTTGGGTGCGCGCCTATCTTCGGCGCTGCGAATTGGCCGATATTCCGGCCTATGTGACAGCCAGGGGCGATGCCACCGCCGGTGCGGTTTTGGTGAAGCTTGCCACCCTTGACGGGCAGGCCCAGCTTTTTCAACGCTCTTTCGATCTACTGACCGGCAACCGCAGTTGGGTGACCCTCACCACCGGCCCCGAGCCTGAAGTTGATGGTGCTATTTCCCGCCAGCGCAAGAATGACCCGGACCTTTGGGTGA
>JBATTI010000330.1:0-3927 GCA_049670445.1 Albidovulum sp.
GATATCTCGCGCCACAAGCAATGGAGAAACTGATGCCTCAACCCGACCCGGCCGTGATGGATTTCTTGCTTACGCGCCGCTCGCGGTCAGCCCGTACCCTTGGCCTGCCGGTCCCGGACCGTGAAGAGATCACGCGGCTTCTGACCGCCGCAGCCCGGGTGCCCGATCACGGCAAGCTTGAACCCTGGCGCTTTGTCGTGCTTGAGAAGCCCGCTCTTGCGCGGCTTGCGCGGCTTGCTGCAACCCGGGGTGCCGCATTGGGGCAAGAGCCAGAACGATTGGCAAAAGGTGTCGCACAATTCGCTGATGCAGATCTGGCAGTGGTCGTGGTCAAGATATCGCGCCCCACCGACCGCATTGCGGAAAACGAACAGATCCTGTCGGCCGGTGCAGTATGTCTTAGCCTTCTCAATGCGGTTCATGCGTCTGGTTGGGGTGGCAACTGGCTCACCGGTTGGGCCGCGGCCGATCAAACCTTTGCAAGCGAAGGATTGGGTCTTGCCGCCGGCGAGTGGGTTGCAGGCATCATCCATATCGGTACCGAAACCGTCACTCCGCCCGACCGGCCGCGCCCAAATATTGCGCGCATAACCACCTGGGCCGACAAGTGATCTGGTCATCCTTCAGCGCTGCACTGGGCCAGCTAGGTGACCGGCGGTTTTTGCGGGTCATGGCGCTTGGGGTGGGGTTGTCGCTTGCGCTTTTGCTCGGCGTTTACGGCGGCTTTGTTCAAGTGGTTAACTGGCTTACCCCCGACACACTGACCCTTCCCTGGGTCGGCCAGGTGCATTGGGTCAAGGATCTGCTGGGCTGGGGATCGCTGCTGCTGATGATCGGGCTTTCTGTGTTCTTGATGGTGCCGGTGGCGGCCCTTTTCACCAGCTTTTTTCTTGATGACGTGGCCAAGGCGGTCGAGGAGCGGCATTATCCCGGCCTGCGTGCGGTTCCCCACCGCCGCCTGATTGACGGGCTTATCGCCTCGGTCAATTTCTTCGGCCTGCTGATCTTGGTCAATACCTTCGCACTTTTGGGCTATTTCTTGGTCGGCCCTTTCGCCCCTTTGATGTTTTGGGCGGTCAACGGCTATCTCTTGGGGCGCGAGTATTTTGAGACTGTGGCGCTTAGGCGTATGGACCGCAAAGCGGCGCGCGACTTGCGCAAGCGCAATTCCGGCATTGTCTGGCTGGCAGGCGTGTTGATGGCAGCACCCCTATCGCTGCCCTTTATCAATCTTCTGATACCGGTCCTCGGGGTGGCGACCTTCACCCATCTGTTTCACCAGATCACGAATCTCAGCCCGCCTGTTGTTCCGGCGGCAAACGGTCGAACCAGTCAAGATCGCGAATGGTGATCACGCCCGACATGATCACCGCAGCAATCGCCACCCAAAGCACAGCGGTAATCAGCGTAGTTATCTTCGCCTTTCCGACGATATGCGCCTCATTTGGGGCCGAGGCTGGCGTGCCCGGCACTACATGGCCCGCATCACGCTGACTGACAAAGCGCACTGGCAAGACCGTCAGGAACACCAAAAACCATAGCACGGCGAATAATACGATTGCGCCCGTGACGCTCATCAGACCTGCTCCAGTTCGACCAGACAGCCGTTGAAATCCTTGGGGTGCAAGAACAAAACAGGCTTGCCATGGGCACCGATCTTCGGTTCACCCGAGCCCAAGATCCGCGCGCCTTCCGCCAAAAGCCGGTCACGCGCCGCCAAGATATCATCGACTTCATAGCAGATGTGATGGATGCCGCCCGCCGGGTTCTTCTCCAAAAATCCGTTGATGGGGGAGTTTTCGCCCAAAGGGTACAATAACTCTATCTTGGTATTTGGCAGTTCAATGAACACCACTGTGACGCCGTGATCGGGTTCATCTTGGGGGGCGCCAACGGTTGCGCCAAGTGTGTTGCGATATTGCGCTGATGCCGCCTCAAGATCGGGCACGGCGATGGCAACATGGTTGAGGCGTCCGATCATTGATCTGGTCTCCGGCTGATTGCGGGTTCCTTGCGGTTATGCAGCCACGCCCGCCACGGCGCAAGCGGCGCGGTGCCGCAGGCCAAAGCACGCACCGCCAGCCCCATTTACCACCCATTAGGGAAAAGCGGCTTAGGCTCTCTTCACAAGGTTGGAAAATGCCAACACCCACCAGCCAGAACGGAGGCCGGCGATGAACGATGATCTGACAGAATTCTTTGTGGCGCGCGGCCCCTTGCCGGGGCGGCCGTTGACGGGGCTAACGGTGCTTGTGGTCGAAGACAGCCGCTTTGCATGTGAAGCGATGCGGGCTTTGTGCCTGCGTTCGGGGGCACGTATCAGGCGCGCTGATTGCTTGCGCTCTGCACGGCGGCATTTGCAAACCTACCGGCCCACGATTGTGATTGTTGATCTCGGCCTGCCCGATGGTTCTGGCTTGGAACTTATCGCCGAGATGTCCGAGAAAAGCTTGCGCGCACCCGTCATGCTTGCCACCAGTGGCGATCCCGACCTGGCCCAGGCGGCGCTGGCTGCTGGCGCGGATGGTTTCCTGGCCAAACCGATTGAAAGCCTTGCGGCCTTTCAAACCACGGTCCTGGCCGCCTTGCCGGCTTGCGATACCAAACTGGCGCGAAGCTGCGATCTGGGCGATCAGATCACACCTGATCCCATTGCCTTGCGCGATGATCTCGCACATGCGGCGCGGCTTTTGGATGATGGCCCGGATGACGGGGCCCTTGATTACATTGCGCAATTCTTGTCAGGCGTGGCCGCCAGCGCCCATGACCGGCCTTTGGCGGATGCCGCCCGGGATCTCGCGCGCGACCACGGGGTTAGCGTTCACCGCGTCAGCGACCTGGTTCAAGACCGGCTCGCCACCGGTGCGGCCTTTTGACATGAAACGCCCCCAAAGACCTGGCAGGGCTACACGCTTCTGCCCGTCAAAAAGCCGGATCCCGCATAACCAAAAGTGGTTGAGTGAGGTCGGACAACCGCAATGTCTGGCGCCCCGAAGCATCGAAATTCAACGGATCAAGCCAGCGCAGATAGGCCGCGCGCAACCCCGGCCAATCGCCATCTGTCACCGCAAACCAAGCCGTGTCGCGGTTACGCCCCTTGTATATCGTGGCTTGCCGGAAGATCCCTTCGTAGCTGAAGCCCAATCTTTGTGCCGCGCGCCGCGACGGCAGGTTCAACGCATCACACTTCCATTCATAGCGCCGATACCCCGCGTCGAACGCCCATTGCATCATCAAGAACATCGCTTCAGTGGCCGCCCGGCTGCGTTGCAAGGCCGGTGCCAGCGTGATGGAGCCTACCTCAATCGAACCAACATCGGGCGCGATCCGCAAAAAGCTTGCAACTCCGCCCAACTGATCGCTGAGAATATCCCGGATCGCAAAGAAATAGGGGTCATGCCCGCAGGCGGCCTCCTTTATCCATTGCCCGTGGCTGGCCAGATCCGCAAAGGGGCCGATCCACATGTAGTCCCAAATTGCATCATCAACCCGCATCGCTTGGTAAAGCGCTTCGGCATGGGCCGCGGGATCAAGGCGTTCCAGTCGCGCGTATTGGCCCGTCAGCACTTGGGCATCGGGCCTGGGTGGCGGCACCCAATCGGGCAACGACTCTCCGAACTTTCTTTCAAATGCCATGACTTACCTGCTTCTTGTCGATTCGTTCGTGCCCAGTTGGATGTCTTGGCCAAGCCTTCCATAGCACTCTATCGCCCGCAAATGGCACTCAAAATGCCTCGCCCTCGTCGCGGCCATTCCCCAATCGCGCCGCAATTCACCACCAGTCTCAACTCAGAAATTCGCTTGGGTCACTCCCAAGCAGGAGGTTAGAATGATTGACGGACTTATTCGTATTACAACCAACGAACGCATGACCCGCGCGGCGCATTGGACCGTGTTCGGCATCGGCGCTGCATCTTTGGCGATCTC
>JBATTI010000331.1:0-10516 GCA_049670445.1 Albidovulum sp.
CCCAGTGTCCTGGCCCCCAGTGTCCTGGCCCCCAGTGTCCTGGCCCCCAACACCTTGGCCCCCAACACCTTGGACCACAGTGCCATAGGTCGAAATCTCATCCGCCGCGACTTCGATGAACCGCGCCGGGGCGCGGCGGATGCGGCGGACCGTGGCGGCAGGCAAGCTGTCGGCCAGTTGTGCGGCATCCACCGTGCGCTTTGCGGGCCCGGCTTCATCGGCCTGCGCGGGCAGCGCCAGAAATGCCAATGCGTTCAATATAGCCACCCCTGCCACACCCCGGCATCGCTTCCGACAGTCCATTTCGCACCTTTCGGCCCCCAATCCTGCTGCAGTTTTGCCCCGCCATGGTTAACGCGCGGTTAACCACGCCGAAAACAGGCGCGCGGATCACCACGCAGGAAATACCATCCCGACCGGGCCAACCGCTCTGGACAAGGCGCACCACAGCGGTGAAACCTTCGGCCGATTGTCAAACCGGAGCCGCCCCCATGTATGTCCTGCATTACGCCCCCGACAATGCCTCGCTGGTCATCCGCCTTGCGCTGGAGGAAATCGGCGCGCCTTTCCGCACCCTGCTTGTGGACCGCTCCTTGCGCGCCCAAGACAGTGCTGCCTACCGCGCGGTCACCCCAACCGGCCTGATCCCGGCGCTGGAAACCCCCCAAGGCCCGGTCTTTGAAACCGCCGCAATTCTTTTGTGGCTTGCCGAAACCCACGGCGCCCTTGCCCCCCAGCCCGGCAGCCCCGAACGCGGCGCTTTCCTCAAATGGCTGTTTTTCACCTCAAACACCCTGCATGCCGATATGCGCCTGCACCTTTACCCCGAAAACCACGCAGGCTCCGAGGCCGGATTGCCCGGCTTTCGCGCCGCCGTCGCCACCCGGCTTTTGCGCCATCTGGGCCTGCTGGAGGCGATGGCCAGGGCGCGCCCCCACTGGTTCAGCCCCGGTCAACCCTCGGTGCTGACCTGTTATCTGCCCTGCCTGCTGCGCTGGCTTGCCCTTTACCCCGATGACCGTCAGGGCTGGTTCGACCTTGGGCAGTTCCCCGCCCTGCAAGCCGTCACCATCGCCATGGAAACCCGCCCCGCCGCCCTGGCCGCCGCCAAGGCCGAAGGGCTTGGGCCCACCATCTTTTCCGCCCCCCAGCCGCCCAACCCGCCCGAAGGCAGCGTCTACTGACCGCAATGACGCTTTGCCCCGCGCAATGTCGTTTTTTCGCTGCGGCTTTGGCTGGCGCCAAGGCATAAACAGCCCAACAACAGGAGTGCCCCGATGTATGTCTTGCAGGCCGTCCCCGATTTCGCCTCTTTCCCGGTCCATATCGTGCTTGAGGAACTCGGGGTTCCCTACCGGCTGAACCTGCTTGATTTCGAGGCGGAAGAGCATTTGCAGCCCGAACATCTTGCCCTGCATCCCTTCGGCAAGATCCCCGCATTGCAAACCCCCGACGGGCCGATTTTTGAAACCGCCGCGATCTTGCTGTGGCTGGCCGATCGCCACGGGCGTCTGGCCCCCGCGCCGGATGCGCCGGACCGTGCCGCCTTTCTAAGCTGGCTGTTTTTCGCCAGCCATTCCTTGCACACCGGGATGATGGATCTTGTGCATGCCGCCCGCCCTGCGGGCGATGACTGCGCCCACGCGGTTGGCGCCACCGCTCAGGCGCGCCTTGCCTCACAGCTGACCGTGCTCGACACTCTGGTGGCCACCGCAAACCCAAGCTGGCTTTCGCCAGATCAGCCCTCGATCCTTGGCTATTATCTATCGGTGCTGCTGCGCTGGATGAAAGCCTTCCCAAGCTTTGCGGAATATGCGATTGACACCTCCCGCTTTCCCGCCCTTCTGGCGATCTTGCGCGCCATGGAAAACCAGCCCGCCGCAATACGCGCCGCCGCCAAAGAAGGCATGAGCGGTAATTTTTTCTCTGACCCTAAGGCATAAGCCCATGTTCCTTTCCGTGTTTGACATGTTCAAAGTGGGCGTCGGCCCCTCATCCTCGCATACGATGGGGCCGATGGTGGCCGGTGCCCGGTTCCTGGATCTGTTGCGCAAATCCCCCTTCCACCCGCAAGGGCTGCGCGCCTCTTTGCACGGATCACTGGCCTTCACCGGCAAGGGCCACGCCACCGACCGCGCCACGATCCTCGGTCTGGCCGGTTTCCTGCCCGATACTTATGATGCCGAAAAAGCCGAGGCCACGCTGGCGAGCATCGCCAAAACCGGCAAGGTCACCCCGCCGGACCTGCCCGAGCTGACGTTCGCCCCCGAAACCGACCTTGCCTTCGATTATGACACGGTGCTGACCGGCCATGCCAATGGCATGATCCTGATGGCCACCGATGCGCAAGGCGATGTGATCTTGCAAGAAACCTATTTCTCCATCGGCGGCGGCTTTGTGCTGACCGAGGCAGAACTCGCCGACAGCAAATCCACCGCCGCCAAGCCCTCCGGCTGCCCCTATCCGTTTCAAAATGCCGCGCAAATGCTGGAAATGGCCAATGCATCGGGCAAATCCATCGCCGAGATGAAACGCGCCAATGAGCTGTGCTTTCGCTCCGCCGCCGAGCTTGACCGCGGAATGGACCGTATCTGGCAGGTGATGCGCGACTGCATGGACCGCGGCATGGACACCGGCGGCATCCTGCCCGGCGGCCTCAAGGTGCGCCGGCGCGCTCAGGCAATCCATCAGGCCCTTTTGGCCGAACGCGGCATGAACCTGACCGCCCCCCATACGATCAATGACTGGATGGGCGTCTATGCCATGGCGGTGAACGAAGAAAACGCCGCAGGCGGTCAGGTGGTGACCGCCCCCACCAATGGTGCCGCAGGGGTGCTGCCCGCCGTCATCCGCTACTGGCTTGATCATGTGCCGGGGGCCTCAATCACGAAACTGGGCGATTTCCTTCTGACCGCCGCCGCCGTCGGCGGGATCGTGAAAACCAACGCCTCGATCTCGGGCGCCGAATGTGGCTGTCAGGCCGAGGTTGGCTCCGCCGCCGCCATGGCCGCCGCAGGCCTTGCCGCCGTTCTTGGCGGCACCCCCGGACAGATCGAAAACGCCGCCGAAATCGCGCTGGAACACCACCTTGGCATGACCTGCGACCCGGTCAAGGGCCTCGTGCAGGTGCCCTGTATCGAGCGCAACGGCCTTGGCGCCATCAAGGCAGTATCGGCCGCATCCCTTGCCCTGCGCGGCGACGGCCAGCATCTTGTCCCCCTTGATGCCGCGATTGAAACCATGCGCCAGACCGGTAAGGACATGCACGAAAAATACAAGGAAACCTCGCTTGGCGGCCTTGCCGTCAACGTCCCCAACTGCTGAACCTGAGCCGCCGGCCCTTCAGGGCAGGCGGCGAGGCAAAAACAATGGCCCCGAAGGGGCCTCAATTTGACAACAGCAGATCACGCCCCGCCACGTGCATCCCTGACCGCCCGCCAGCCCACAGCCCCCATCACGATCGTACCGCCCAGGATCGTCGCCAGCGGCGGCGCTTCGGCCAGGATCACCCAGGCCAGCAGCACCGCGACAGGTGTCTCGGCCCCCCCCAACACCCCGACCTCAGCCGCCGGGATCAACCGCGCCCCCTCGGTCATCAAAACCACCGCCAGCGCGAAAGACAGACCAAACGTCACAAGATAGGCCAGATCCGCAGGGCTCACCGCCAAAGGATCACTCATCACCCATCCCAGCACGAATAACTGCAAAGCAGACACCGCCCCCGCATGCAGCGCCGACACGCCCGAAAATGCCCGGATCAACACCGTGTAAAGCGCCATCAGCACCGTCATCACCAAGGCCAGCCCATCGCCCGCCAGATGCGGCGCCCCGAACCCACCAGCCGCGATCACCCCGACGCCCAAAGTGGCAAGCAAGGCCGTTCGCATGACCGCCCCCCGCACCGGTTCCCGGCAGAAGATCCACTCCAAAAATGCCGCCACAAAAGGCGCGAGCGTATAGATCAGCGCCACATTGGCGACAAAGGTCAGCCGAAACGCCGCCAGAAACGCCACACTCGCCACACTGCCAACCGTGGCCAGAACCCAGCCACGCCAGCCAAATGCGCCGCGCCCAATCCCCCGGCACCGCCATTCGGCATAGGCCAAGATGACCAAACCACCCAAAAGCCCGCGCCATGCCAAAACCGTCCAGACATCCGCTTCTATCAGCCGCACGAACACCCCCGACAGGGCGAATGGCAGGGTGGAGGCCAGAACCAGAACCATGCCCAGATGCCGCGACGCGGGCATAGCCTTCATGCCTTGACCTTCCAGTCGCCCTTGGCATTCCACCACCGATGCGGGTTGTTGCTATCATCCAGCCCCTTGGTGCGCCCCGTCAGGCATTCAACCACCCGGATCACCGGCTCTTGATAGGAATGCACCTGATAGACGGCCTCCACAATCCGCGCCACAACCTCGACCCCACCGCAGCTCTCAAAGTAAAGGCTCACCACCCCCGGACGCCTGCGCACATCTTCCTCGCATCCCGCCACCGCCCCGTCACGTGGCCGGTACCGCTCTACCCCGGCGGCGGTCTGAAAGGCATTGCTGTCATAGGCCTTCCCCATTGCCAGCGGATCAATCGCCACCACCGCCGCCATGATCCGCTCAACATCCTCCAAAGGCGTCTGAATTTCCATCAGATGCACCGGCTCCATCCGCATTGATGCCGTCTCAAATCCCGCTTGTGCCATGGCCTGTTCCCATATCCCTGTTGCAATGACCAAGGCTTTCGCACAAGGCTGCTGCCATCTAGCTGGCAACAGTGATCGGGCAAGACATCCTCATGCACAAACCCATTCGCATGCTTGAAATCATCGCCACCCTGCGCCGTACCCGTCAGCCCCAGACGGCGGTCGCCATTGCCGAACGCCTCGGCACCTCACGGCGCACCATCTACCGCGATATCGCCGCCTTGCAGGCCATGGGCGTGCCCATCGACGGGGCGGCGGGCCTTGGCTATATCTTGCGCCCCGGCTTCGACCTGCCGCCCCTCAACTTCACCGCGGATGAGATCGAGGCGATCATCGTCGGCCTCGCCCTTTTGCCACGCACCGGCGATCAGGGCCTGATCGAGGCCGCCCAAAGCGTCGCGGCCAAGATCGCCGCCGTCCAACCCGCGCGCGCCACAGCCCCCCTGACCGCATCGGGCTGGCATGCACAGCCCGTGGCCCGCATCAACCCCGCCGATCTGCGCCGCGCCATCCGCGAAGAACGCTATCTGACCCTGCGCTACAAGAATGAGGCCGGTGCATATAGCGAACGCCGCATCCTGCCCCTGGCGCTGATCTATTACATCGATGCCACCGTCCTCGCCGCCTTTTGCGAATTGCGCGCAGGCTTTCGCCATTTCCGCCTTGACCGGATCGAAAGCAGCATCCTCTCCGGCGGCAGCTTCAAGGGCCGCGGCGAAAGCCTGCGCCGCGCATGGCAGGCGGAAACAGCAAGGCCCTCCCCCACCTGAGCTTGCCCGGCTTTGCCGGGCGGGCGAGGTAAAAGCAATGGCCCCGGCACGGGGCCGCCTTCAGATTACAATATCATGTCGCTTTTTGGATGGACGGCCAGGGCGCTGCACGATAGCGCTGATGAATGACCCAACCCGACCGCATATTGCCCGGCGTGGCGCTGATGATCACCTTTTGTGTCCTGGCACCGCTGATCGACGTGGCCTCGAAACTTGCAGGCCAGGGCGTGCCCAGCGGCATCATCACTTTGGGCCGCTTCGTCGTCCAGACCGGGCTGATGTTGCCGGTGGTGCTGTTCATGGGCCTGCCGCTGACCATCGGCCCCCGGGCGCTGAAACTCACCTTCCTGCGGGCCGTGGTTGCGATCCTGTCCACCTATTGCTTCGTGGCCGCCCTGCGGGTCATGCCAATTGCCGATGCGCTGGCGATCGTCTTTGTCGAACCTTTCATCATCTTGCTGATCGGCAAGTTGCTTATGGGCGAACAGGTCGGCCCGCGCCGCATCGGGGCGGCCTGCGTCGGCTTTTGCGGCTCGCTTCTGGTTATCCAGCCCTCTTTCGCCGCCTTCGGTGCCATCGCCTTCTTTCCGCTTGGCACCGCCTTGTTCTTCGCCATCTACATCCTTGTCACCCGCAGCCTCAGCCGCGAAATGCACCCCGTTGCCATGCAGTTCCACACCGCCTGGCTGGCCACATTGCTGTGCCTGCCGATGATCTCGGCGGGACATGCCTTGGGTGAACCCACACTCGCATGGGCCCTGCCCCAGGGCATCTTCTGGCTTTGGGTGTTTTGCACCGGGCTTGCCGCCACGACCAGCCACATGGCCATGACCTATGCGCTGAAATTCGCGCCCTCTTCGACACTGGCGCCGCTGCATTACCTAGAGATTGTGACCGCAACGCTCTTTGGCTATCTGGTTTTTGGTGATTTCCCCGACACTCTGAAATGGGCCGGTATCGGCATCATCGTGGCCTCGGGTCTTTACGTCATCTACCGCGAACGTCAGGTCGCGCGCAATGCGCGCCTGGTCACCACCCCGCCCGCGCCAGAGCTGCGATAGCCACCTGCAGACAATCGCGCGGCAAGATCACCAGCATGCCGGGGTTCGCGAAACTCAGATCCACCGCACCAAGTGCCTCATTCGATGTCCCGCCCCGCCCCGAAGGTGCGAAATCAATGCCGCCAATCGGCCAACGCAGCCCCCGGCTTTCGCCCCGCAGGCTTGCCATCGGAAACAGGGAAACCCGCGTACCGGCCACCAGCGGCAAGGCCAGCCTTGATGGTGCCGCAAAAATCACATCCTCAGCGCTGATCAACACGCACCGGCGGGCCGGATTACGCACCAAGGCGTTGCAGACCGCCAATTGGTGATCGATCCGCGCCCCGGTAAAGCCAACCCCCAAAATGAACGGTGCCTCAATCCGGCTCAGACATTTTTCGAAATCAGTGCTATCCTGCTCGGATATGTGACGCTGCCGGTTGGCTGGAATTGCAGCCAATGTCTCTGGGGTGATGGAATCAAAATCGCCGATCACCAGATCGGGTATAAGCCCTTCAGAACACGCCATATTTGCGCCACCATCGGCCGCTATCAAAACCGGTGCAAGTGCCAAAGCCAGGCGCAGATCCTCCATCTCGGCGCAACCGCCGCCCAATAAAGTAACTGGTTCGAAATATGATACAATGTCCGGTGGAGCCATGAAATTACCGCAAATTGTGGCGACAAGACGCGCTGAAAGCCTGAAAGAATCCTCTAAATTACCTATATCTGTTCATGCTTGAGCACCAGTTACAGTGGATAACCAAGGAACAGGCATTACAAAAAGGCGGCATCCGATGATCGGGGCAAGCAAAATTCTGACGGTCTCCTACGGCACTTTTTCGTGCACGCTGGAGGGCTTTGACGAGCCATTTTCGACAATGAAGGCGATTGCGGAATATTTCCGCGATCTGGCCGCCGACGATCGTTACTTCGGGGCCGAACCGCCAACCCCGGATGCCGAAATGCTGCACCGTATCGCCGAGCGTGAAATTCAGCGCCGGGTCGAGGCGAAGATCAGCGAAAACGGCGTCGTGTTGCGCCAGACCGATCGCAAAGATCAACAGACCATGCACCGGCCTGCGCCCCAACCCGCGCCGCTGGACGCCGTCGCCGCCGGCGAGCTGGACCCCGCCGAACTGGACCCGGCAGAACTGGACCCGGCAGAGCCGGACGCCCAACCGGCCCCGACCCTCACCTCCGAAGCCCGCGCCGAGGTTGATTTCAACCTGGCCGCATTGGCCGCGCAACCCCTGGTCGCGCCTGACGCCACAGAGGAAGTGGCAACGGTTGAAGATACCGCACCGCTGCCCGACGTCGAAGAACCCGAAATCGAAGACGCCGAAAGCGCAGCCTTGGCAGATGTCGCTGACGCCTATGCTTTCAACAGCGAAGCTGACACCGTCGAAGACGCCCCGGCTGAAGCAGCCGAGGCGGCAGAAGCCCCGCGTCTTGATGCTATCATGGCCGAAGTCGCCAATACCGATGGTGCCGAATTCGCCCAAGACGAGGACGATCAGGATTACGCGCCCTTCGTCCCGGCTTCCCGCGCGACAGAGAAGAAATCCGAACCTGAAAGCATTGCCGACAAGCTGATGCGCATCCGCGCTGTCGTGCAAGGCGTGCGCGCAAGCACGACCGAGACATATGAAGACGAAGACGCGCCGACCCTTGAAGGCACGGACGAAAATCATGGCGCTGACTTCGGCTTTGAACTGGACATGAACGATGGCGTGCCAGAGCTGCGCGCCGCCGAAGCCGCCCGCGCCAATGCCCGGATGCAAGAAGATCTGGAACCCGCTGAGGTTGACGCCGAGGCTGAAGTTGAGGCTGTGGCCGAGGCTGAAGTCGATGCCGAAGCTGAGGTAGAGGCCGAGGTTGAGGCTGAGGCTGAGGCGGAGGCGGAGCCCGCCGAAGATACCGCGATGGACGGCGAGATTCTGCAAGACATGCCCGATATGGAAGATGAGGCTGTCATCGCCGATAGCCCCGTGGTCATCGGGCAAGCATCGGAAGTGCCCGATCTCATCTTGCAGGATGACGACGCGCCACAGGAAGCTGTGCAAGAGGATGCCGAACTCGATGAAGCGGCGCCCAAAGCCTCCGACGATGCGGATGACGCGTTGCTTGCAAGAATTTCGCAATTGGGCGTTTTCGGAAGCCCGGATGCCGAGGATGCCGAGGCAAACGCCGCCCAGACCGCCGCCCAGACCGCCGAAGACAGCAATGCCGAATTTCTGGCCGCAAGCCAGAAAACCGTCAGCGGCGATTGGGATGACCTGAAAACCGACCCATATGACGACGACGCGGAAGCGACGGAGGTGCCGCAAGAAGCCCCCCACCCCAGCCTTTATCAGCGCGCCCGCGCCCGTGTGATTCGCATCAGCAATACCACCGTATCCGCATCCCAGCCCCAGTCAGAGCCCCAGGCAGCCCCCGCCCACCAGGCACCGGGCACGGCCCCGAATGAACATCGCGCCATGAAAACCTCCTCGGGCGACAGTGGTGAAGGCGATGTGTCACGCCTGATGGATGAGGCCAAAGCCAAGCTTGAAGGCACTGAGAACCGTCGCAAATTCTCTGCGATTTCGCATCTGAAGGCCGCCGTCGCGGCAACCCTTGCAGATCGCAAGATGCACGGCAGCGACACGCCAAGCGCCGAAGAAGAAGATGAAATTTCGCGTTACCGCGAAGACCTGTCGATCGTCGTGCGGTCCGGCAAAAAGGCAAGCGACGCGTCTGAAACCAGCGCCGAGCCAAGCGTTTACAGCACACCGCTGGTCTTGGTGTCCGAACAGCGCGTTGATTACCCCGAGACACCCGAGCATGACAGCGGCGCCGTCCGACCGCGCCGCATTGCCAGCGGCAATCTGGCCTATTCCGCCGATATGGAAGAGGATGACGAAGCCGATGACATGGCTGACGTGTCACCCGAAAGCGTGTCGAGCTTTGCGGAATTCGCGGAAAAGCTTGGCGCCGTCACCTTGACCGAATTGCTGGAAGCGGCAGCGGCCTATACCGCATCTGTCGAAGGCCAGTCGTTCTTTTCCCGCCCGCAGATCTTGCGCAAAGTCGCGATCGTGACCGATGAACGCGATTTCAGCCGCGAAGATGGGTTGCGGTCTTTTGGAACGCTTTTGCGCGAAGGCAAGATCCAGAAAATCAGCCGTGGTCAGTTTACCATTGCCGATAGTTCAAAATTCATGACCGACGCCCGCCGCGCGAACCAGGGCTGAAGGTGGCAAAACCCGATTGATGCCGGGCGGTTCATCCCGCCCGGCATTTTTCATTCCTCGGGGGCGTCCTTGCCGATGCCGCGGAAAAGCGCGCGAAACGGCAGGACCCAGACAATTCCCAGGACCGCATAGATGACCAGCTCCAGCCAGATCGGCTGGCGGCCCCAATTGCTGTCAATCCAGTTAATCAGCGTCACCGCGACTATGATGTAAAGCGGCAGCCCCACCAGAAGGACCAAAAGCGACAGGCGGCGTTTTGCGCGGTAACTCAACATGTTTTCAATCCGCAAACGGGTCGGTGACAAGGATCGTATCGTTGCGTTCGGGGCTGGTTGACAGCATCGCCACCGGGCAATTGATCAGCTCTTCCACCCGGCGCACATATTTGATCGCGGCCGCGGGCAGATCGGCCCAGCTGCGCGCGCCTGCCGTGGTTTCCTGCCACCCCTCCATCTCTTCATAGATCGGTTTGCAGCGCGCCTGCTGATCGGCGGCGGTCGGCAGATAATCCAGCCGTTTGCCGTCCAACTCATAAGCCACGCAGATTTTCAGCACCTTGAAGCCATCCAGAACATCAAGCTTGGTCAGCGCGATGCCCGACACCCCACTTGTCGCACAGGTCTGGGCCACCAAAACCGCATCAAACCAGCCGCAGCGCCGTTTGCGCCCGGTCACCGTGCCAAATTCATGGCCACGTTCACCCAGACGGGTGCCATCGGCATCGTCAAGCTCTGCCGGAAACGGCCCTTCGCCGACGCGGGTGGTATAGGCCTT
>JBATTI010000332.1:0-4628 GCA_049670445.1 Albidovulum sp.
GGCAACTGGGGAAAGACCAGATGAAGGTGGCTTATCGGATCACCTCGGGCCACTACGAATCGCAAGCGCGCGCCGGTGCAGATGGCGGTGTCGACGCTGAAATCAGCATGGCGATGAATGATCTGTCAGAGGTGTTTACCATTCCCCGGCCATTGGATGGCAGCAGCGCCGGTATGAAGATTACTGCCGATGCCGACAGCTACATTATTGAGCAATCGAACACTGGCATCAGGACCAAGGGTCTTTATGGGTTGTTGGCCTGGTTCGTGGCGCATCCGTCACCCGAGGCAATCACCGCAGATCAGGAGGAACTTCGCGCGCTTTTGCAAGGCGGCGTGCCAGTTTTCAACGCGATCGAGCTGACCGGCAAGCTGGACGGGCTGCGTGTTTCAACCCAATGGGGCGAGTTTTACAGCAAGTCGGCGCATGTCGTGTTGGCGGTCAATGGCGTCGTCAAGGATGGGATGTTTCGCGAAGGGATCACCCTTTCGGGGCTGAGCATCCCCAAGGGCATAGCACCCGATTGGGCAAGTGAACTTTTGCCGGAAAACCTGTCCTTCGACTTTGCCGTGTCGCGGTTTGATGTGGCAACACCTGTTGGCATGTTGATCAAAGCCTTTGATCTGACCCAAGATCCGCCGGTAGATGAAGCAATGTCAGAAGCCTCGCTGATGGCCTTCTTACCAGAGGGCGAGGTGGATATCACTATCGCACCGGGCCAGATCAGCAATGATCTTTATGCGCTGAACTATGAAGGCGCTATGAGTGTGGGCCCGATGGGGACGCCTGCGGGCAGTGCGACAATCTCGGCCAAGGGGCTTGATCTGGTCATGGAAAAACTGGCGGGCGCCCCTGATGACATCAAAGGTCAGGCTATTCCGATTATGGCCCTTGCCAAAGGCATGGCCAAGGCCGGCGATGATGGTGCCTTGGTGTGGGACATAGACGCGCGCCAGCCCGGTAAGGTGTTGGTCAACGGCGTTGATGTCATGGCGATGGCTGGCGGGCAGCAATGATTGCGATCGGGCGTGAAGACCCGCTTGGGGCGGATCTGGGGGTGCTGATGGCGCGGCACAAGGCGTCGATGCATGCCCAAAGCCCGCCTGAAAGCATCCATATGATGGATGCGGGTCAGCTGGCCGATCCCAAGATCAGCTTTTTCGTGATGCGCGATGATGGCGCGCCCGTGGCCATGGGTGCGTTCAAACTTCTGGCCCCCGATCATGCCGAGATCAAATCAATGCATGTGTTGGCCGAATGCAGGGGGCGCGGTCTGGCGCGCCAGATGCTTGACCATCTGGCAAAACAGGCCCGCGCCGCAGGTGCGCTTCGCCTAAGCCTTGAAACTGGGGTGCAAGAGGCCTTCAAACCCGCCCACGCCCTGTACCGCGGCGCCGGGTTCACCAGCTGCGGACCCTTCGGCCAATACCGCAACGACCCCAACAGCGTCTTCATGACACGCACCCTTGCAGAAGGGCCCAACTAGACGTTAAAGGAACCGCAGCGGTCCCGTAGCTCAACTGGATAGAGCACCTGACTTCTAATCAGGATGTTGGGGGTTCGAGTCCTCCCGGGATCGCCAGTTTTTCATATCTGGGCATGGATCGCCATAACGCATCCGGGCCAGAGATCCGCCCGACCACACCCTCGCTCAAAAGGCTGTATTCAAGACATGTTCAGATCAGGCGACAGCGTAACCTCTAAGCCGTGGCAGCCGGTTCTTGACGGCGGCCGTCACCACCGCGCACAACTTGGCTTCATCCTCATGTCCACCGATCTTGCGGCAGAGCAGGATTTCCTCGACATGGCACCAAAGGGTGTAGGCGTTCATATCACGCGGCTAAAGACCGATGATCACACAACCAACGAAACCCTTGCCCGGCATATCGAACATATGGCGGATGCCGCCTCTCGGTTGCAACCGGATATGAGGCCGCAGGTGGTCAGCTATTGTTGCACCAGCGGTTCCATCGTCAATGGTGAAGAGCGTGTGTTCGAGGAAATCCGCAAAGGTGCCCCTTGGGCGCGGCCAATGTGCATCGTGACCGGGGTTGTGGATGCCCTGCATGAGTTGGGCGCGAAAAAGCTGGTGGTGGGCACGCCCTATATTGACGAAATCAACACCGCCGAAGCCGAATTTCTGGTGGCCAAGGGCTTTGAGGTGTTGGATATTCAAGGCCTTAACCTTCAGACCGGCATCGAATTTGGCCAAGTCACCCCCGCCTATCTGAAACAATTCGCGATAGAAATCGACCAGCCGGATGCCGATGCGATCTTCTTGTCCTGCAGCGGCATAAGGGCGCTGGAAGTGGCGGCAGAGATTGAGCAGGCCACCGGCAAACCCGTGATCACCTCAAATCAGGCACAATTCTGGAGCTGCCTGCGCCGCGCCGGGATCACCGATGAACTGACCGGATTTGGCCAGATATTCTTGCGCCCCGGCACATCATTGTTGCCAGAAGCGGCGCAGTAAAGCCGGTTGGGGCGCAGAAAAACGCGGTCAGCCAATTTTTGACCTGTCACGGTTTCGTTCCGGTTTTTTGACAGCAATACACAGCAACTAGTTCAAGCGGGATGCGGTCTGCGGGAGGGGTGGACCTGTGGCGCTGTTACGAAGTGCGTGATTGTGCGAGCCCGCGCGCGGGATCAAAGTCATCCGGATGCAGCTTGCCTTCACGCAGTAGATGACGCAGGACAAATGCCAGCGAAAGGGCATCGTCCAACGCATCGTGTTCGCGTAGAACTGGCGGGGAGAGACGGAAGTATTGCGCAAGCTTTCCGCTGCGGGTTTTCTGGATATCCTCGTAGGGCATGCCCGCCTTCAACAGCAAAGTGCAGATGTTACCGAAACGGGTTGCTGGCAGGGGCACGGCAATGCCTTCGACGAAACAGCTGATGGCAAGAAGGTTGATCTCGTCCTTGCCCCAAGACCAGAACCCTGACCCCGCCGCAAATTCTGCAAGTGCTGCAATGGCATCCGGCAGCAACAGGCCCTTTTCCTGAACCTCTAGATCGGTGATCCCGGTTAGCTCGGTCAGAAAGGGATCAATCCGCTGCGCATCGCCGTGCCGCGTCCTCGGTTTGACAAAAACGCGGAGCTGCTGCTGGATATCGAAGGTGCTGGACAGATCCAGCCGGACGGCTCCAATCTGAACAACTACCGGATCCGGATCATAAGGTCCGCACCAGAACCGGTGCTGCGACCCTTCGATCGTGGCGAATTCGCAGTCAAAGATGATGGCATGGGTCAATCTGGTCACCTGTGCAGGTTCTCTGGACTGGTGGCCCCGACACGGGCGACACTTTGTGAAACCTTGCACAGGCCGATACGATTCACAACCATAGGTTTAGGGGCGCAAAGATCAGGCGGCTTTCTCCTGCCCGGACTGGACCCCGCGCGCATGGCAAAGTCATCTATTTCCGCCGCAAAATCCGGTTGTTGAAGCAGGCCATCCCGCACCCAGCCCGGATCGCTGTCGCGCAAGAAGCTGCCCCAGTTTAACGGGCGGTCATGGACCAGCGTCAGAAGGTGATGGCCAGTGTAGTCCGGTTCGGCAGTGTAGTGCCCGAAATCGACAAGCGTTGCCTGAATGGGGTCGGCCACGCATCCTTTCGTCAGTTGGACCTGTCCCGCGTTCGTTACGCCCCGGATCAGGCCGCATCGCGCCCCTCCATGATCATCCTGAAGATCGCAGGATCAGTCACCCCTTCGGAACCGATCAAAAGGACGCGCGCCTCCGCGTCCAGCCCCAGCTTTGCCGACAGGGTCGCATCGCTACGCGCCGCGATCAGAGCAGCCAATCCGGCGACAGCACTTTCGCCCGCCTCAAGGGCCGCATCGCCCGGCAAGGGGCGGGCCAAAAGCCGCACAGTGGGGCCGACAAGATGATCGGGGATGGTAATGAAATCACTGGCCTCCTCAGCCAGAATTTCCCAGGCAAGCTTGGACGGCTCACCACATGAAAGGCCCGCCATGATCGTTTCTTCGGCGATCGCAACGGTGGTTGCCTGGCCGGTCTTGGCGCTTTCATAAAGGCATGCGGCCAGCTCCGGTTCAACGATGATCACGCGCGGCGCCTTGTCGCCCCAGTATTGGCGCAGCCCCGCGACCACCCCGGCAGCCAAGCCACCAACGCCGCCTTGCAAAAACACATGCGTCGGCGGTTTTGCAAGGGCCGCGCAGATCTCTTGGGTCATGACGCCGTATCCGGCCATGACATCGCGCGGCGGCAAGGAATAGCCCGGCCAAGAAGTATCAGACACCACGAACCAGCCGTTCTTTTCGGCCTCTTGCTTGGCCAAGGCGACAGAGGCATCATAATCGCCGTCAATCCGCACCACATCCGCCCCAAGGTCGCGCATCGCCTGCGCCCGGCCTTCGCTTACCTCTGCATGGATATAGATCCGGCAAGGTGCGGCGAAACGCTTGCAGCCCCAGGCAAGCGAGCGGCCGTGATTGCCGTCGGTGGCAGAGACCAGCGTGATCTGCGCACAGGCATCGCGGTGCTTACCCGCGCGGATATCGGCAAGGCTGACGTCTTTGCCGGTCCGCGCCGAAATCTCGCGCTGAAGCACCCGCAAGGCGGCATAAGATCCGCCCAAGGCCTTGAAACTGCCAAGTCCAAAGC
>JBATTI010000333.1:0-2302 GCA_049670445.1 Albidovulum sp.
GTGCGGCCAAGGCGCGGGTAAAGATCGGCCTCGCCCGCCGCCACCAGACAAAACTTCAGCGATGACCCGGCGCTGGTCATATCGCGCACCGCATATTGGGCGATGTAATCCTCTGTCGCCTGATCGCTGTGCGATTTTGACGCAACGACCATCAGCGCGCGGTTATCGGGCACCGAAACCGTGATCGGCACCAGATCGCCGGGCTGATCCTTGTCGAAACCGCCCTTTTCCTCGACCGCGCGGCCATCGGCCAGCGTATAGAACAACCGCCCCTTGGCCGGCGCATAGACAACGCCGCGCAAAGGCACACCATCTTCGACATAGGCGATATTGACGGTGAAATCGCCGCGCCGCTGGACGAATTCCTTGGTGCCATCCAGCGGGTCCACGATCAAAAACGTCGATGCGTTTTGCGCATGGCTGTCGGCCTGTTCTTCGGTGACAAGCACAAGATCGGGGAAGGCCTTGCGCAGCCCGGCTGAAATCAGCGCATCGGCGGCTTCATCGGCTGCGGTCACCGGGCTGTCGTCGGATTTTGCGCGCACATCGAAATCTGCGGAGGTGTAGACCTCCATGATCCGGTCGCCTGCCTCTAGTGCAAGCCTGCGCATGATCATCACCAGTCTCTCAAAATCCACGTCAAATTCTCCTTCAGGGGCTGAATTGATCAACCGCACTGCTGTCCTTATGATATGACGATAAGAGAACGGCAAGAATTGCAATGTAGGAATAGCGCAAGATCGCCGTTGAAAGGCAAGAAGACGCAGGCATGTTTAGAGTAGCAACAAAGAAGAATAGCCTGACCAAGGTCTTTGATCTGGCCGATCTGGTCTATCATTCAACGGTGCGCTCTGCACATGCCGGGCATACGAATGCGCTGTTCGGGCTGATCTTGAATATTCTTCAATCGGCAATCTTCGTCATGGCGATTTATGTCACGATGACGTTGCTGGGCATGCGCGGCGGCGCACTTCGCGGCGATTTCGTGATGTTCCTGATCGCGGGCGTCATGTCTTACATGACCTTCAACAAGACCATGAAGAAGGTTTTTGGCGCCGAGGGGCCATCATCGCCGATGATGCTGCATCTGCCCATGACGCCGGCGGTTTCGATCATGTCATCGGCCCTTAGCGCGCTTTATTTGCAGTCTTTGGCGATCTGCGTGATCTTGTTCATCTATCATGTGACCTACAAGCCGCTGGACATCAATCAACCCACCTTTGCCTTTTCGATGGTATTGGCGTCATGGTTTTTCGGGATTTCGGTGGGAATGGTCTTGCTGGCAATGAAGCCCTGGGCACCGAAACTTGCCCCCATCTTGATCATGATCGTCTCTCGGGTGAACGTCTTTGCCTCGGGCAAGATGATGGTTGGCAATGCGCTTAGCTTTTCTTTGCTGAAATTCTTCGACTGGAACCCGCTGTTTCACCTTGTCGATCAGATGCGCGGGGCGATTTTCATCAATTACATCCCGCGAAATTCATCCGTCAGCTATGCAATGTGGACGTCGGTCACGCTGTTTGCACTTGGGTTGATGGGGCTCTATCTGACCCGCAAGTACAATCCCGGAAAATAGCGTCAGCTTACTACCCGCTCAGCTTACAACCCGCAATGTCAGGTTGATCCTGCCCGGCGCTGAAAAAAGCGCCGATGTACCCGCGGCGATGCGGTCAACCCCGTGATACAACAAGCGCGCCGCGCCCCCCATGACCAACACATCCCCCGACCGCAACCAAAGGCTTTCGCTGCGCCCGCCCCTTTCGCGGTTGCCAATACGAAACAGCGCATCATCCCCAAGGCTGATCGAAACCACCGGCCATGAAAAATCCGCCTCATCGCGGTCCTGGTGCAGGCCCATGCGCGCATTCGGCCCATAATGGTTGATCAAACAACATTCCGGCGCTCGGGAAACGCCGGCCACGGCGGCCCAGATATCAAGCACCTGCGCCGGTATCGGCGGCCAAGCGACCCCCTCGGGATGCCGGTCGATATAGCGGTAACCCTTGCTGTCCGAATACCAGCCAAACCGCCCGGCAGAGGTCATGCGCACGCTCATTTCCTTGCCTCTGGCGGTTTTGGGCGTGAACAGCGGTGCTGACGCCACGACCGCGCGCAAACTGTCCCGCAACTGTCTCTGTGCCTCCAAATCCACAAAGCTTGCATAATACTTTACCCCACGGATCACCGCCGAAGACGTGGGGTGCAAAGGATCAATCGGGCAATCCTTAGGGTTTTCCATACATTTTCCTCATTTTTGGCACGCTATGGCGGCTTGCAGCCTTCCTGAGCCATCCCTATATAC
>JBATTI010000334.1:0-3165 GCA_049670445.1 Albidovulum sp.
GCCATGTCGTCAGCGATGAAGAGGCGATGCGCGCCATGGCACTGGCCTTTTCGCGCCTCAAGATCGTGTTGGAACCCGGCGGTGCCGTGGCCCTTGCAGCTGCTTTGTTCCGCGCCCCGCCAAGTGACGGCACACCGGCCATTGCCGTCGCAACAGGCGGCAATATCGACCCGGCCTTGTTCAACCATGCGTTGGCTCTTTACGGAGCCACTGGTTGACGCTGGGTAAGGTATTCCCCCATTGCGGCAGGCCAGCCAAGGGCGCAGTCTAAAGCATCCGAAATCGACAATACCCCAAAGAGGCGCGGCCAAGGCCGCAGGCATTGGCCATGACATTTTCCGTCACACATCCTTACCTTCTTGTCGTGATCGCGGCCCTTTCCTATGCGCTTGCCACTGTCGGCATGAAAATCATCGCCTCATCCACAACGACACCGATATTTGCCATGTCGTTGATCTGCCTGGCCTTTCTGGCCGCAGTTGTGTCAGAGGTGGTGTTGATGCGGCAGGCCGATCTGGGCATTATCTACCTGACCATCATCGCGGTTGAGACGCTTGTGGTGCTTGGCTATGCCTTTGCCATCGGCGAAGGGCTGGTTTTGCGGCAATATGGCGGGGCCGCCCTGATCTTTGGCGGGCTTGCCCTGGCGCTGGACTAGACGCTATGCGTGACCTCCAAAGGGGGGCACGGGCGATGGCAATCTGCGATTTGGGTGATGTTGCCCTTCATTGGCGCGAAGACGGTGACCCTGCGGGCGCGCCTGTGGTATTCGCCCATGCTTTGGGTCTTGATCTGCGGCTTTGGGATGCGGTCATACCGCTTTTGCCGCAAAACCTGCGGCTGATCCGCTATGATGCGCGCGGCCACGGCCAATCAACCTGCCCCCCCGGCCCCTATTCCATGGGCGCGCTGATCCGGGATGCGGAACGGCTGCTTGATCGGCTGAAGCTGCGCGATTGCGTCTTTGTCGGCCTGTCGGCGGGCGGGCTGGTGGCGCAGGGGCTGGCGGTCAAGCGATTGGATCTGGTGCGCGCCATTGTGCTGTCCAATACCGCCGTCAAGATCGGCACCCCGGCTGGCTGGCAGGCCCGCGCGGCCAAGGTAGAGGCCCTGGGCATGGCCGCAATCGCGGATGAGGTGACGGCGCGCTGGTTTGCCCGGGGCCTGCGCGACACGCCGCAAGCCGCCCTTTGGCATGACCGGCTTTGTGCGACATCGGCGGAAGGCTACAGCGCCACCTGTGCCGCGATCGCGGGTGCTGATTTCATCACACCGACCTCGGGCCTGCGCCTGCCCGCCTTGGTCGTGGCAGGCAGCGAAGATGGCGCCACCCCGCCCGATCTGGTGCAAGAAACCGCCGGGCTGATGCGCGGTGCGCAATATCAGATGATCCGGGGCGCGGGCCATCTGCCGCCGGTTGATCAGCCAAAGGCCTTTGCCGACCTTTTATGCGATTTTCTGGCCCGTATCGGCCATGCGGACAGCCCGTGCTAAGCCCCACCTTCCCGCGACCTGGGCAATCTGTTAGAGCCGTCATAACCCCTTGTCCCCGGATCTGACCGATGCAATCCCGTCTGGCGCTGATTTTCGTCCTTCTCACGGTGATGATCGATTCCATCGGGATTGGCATCATATTCCCGGTCATGCCGGAATTGCTGGAAGAGGTGACCGGCGCCAATATATCAACCTCGGCCCTTTGGGGCGGGCTGTTGGCCACCGCTTTTGCCGGGATGCAGTTCTTGTTTGGTCCCGCCGTTGGCAACCTGTCGGATTGGTACGGGCGTCGCCCGGTGATGCTTTTGGCGCTTGGGGTCATGGCCTTTGACTATCTGATCATGGCCTTGGCAGGCTCGGTCTGGATCTTGCTGATCGGCCGTCTGGTGGCGGGCCTGTCGGCGGCGACCTATACAACCGCCAATGCCTTTGTCGCCGATATCACCCCGAGGGATCAGCGCGCGCGGGTTTACGGCTATATCGGCGCGGCTTTCGGCCTTGGCTTCATTCTGGGTCCGGTCCTGGGGGGGCTTGCCGCCGAATTTGGAACCCGCGCGCCCTTCTGGCTTGCGGCGGTGATTGCGGCGGCCAATCTGGCCTTCGGGCTTGCGGTCCTGCCCGAAAGCCTGCGCCCCGAAAACCGCCGCCCCTTCCAGATCGCCCGCGCCAACCCCTTTGCGGCCTTTCGCGCCATCGGCCATCTGCCGGGCATGACACGTTATCTGGTGATCATGTTCTTCTACACTTTGGCCTTTCAGGTCTATGGCTCGGTCTGGGTGTTTTTCGGCACCGAGCGCTTTGGCTGGGATGCGTGGTGGAACGGCATGTCGCTGGCCGCCTTCGGGATCAGCATGGCACTGGTCCAATCGCTGGGCGTGGCCCCCGCGATCAAGCTTTGGGGGGAGCGGCGCACAGCAGGTTACGGGATCGGGCTGGAGGTTGCGACCTTCGGCTTTTACGGCTTTGTCACCTCGGGCTTCTGGGCGCTGGCCTTCACCCCGGTCGCGGCAATCGCGGGCATTGCGGGCCCGGCCCTGCAAGGGCTGATGGCCAATGGCACGCCCGACAATCAGCAAGGTGAATTGCAAGGCGTGGTCAGCTCTGTCTCATCGCTTGCCATGGGGGTGGCGCCAATGATCATGACCACGATCTTCTGGTTCTTCACCAAGCCCGGCACCCCGATCTATGCGCCCGGCGCGCCGTTTTTGCTTTCGGCGGTGATGATGGCGATTTGCGTCGCCCTTCTTGTCGCAGACAAGCGCGAGACCCAGACAGCCTGAGGCATAACCAGACAGCCTGACCGATAAGGAGTGACCGAATGAAGTTGACAGATCTTGAGGTTTTCATCGTGGCCCCACCCGCGCCGGGCTGGGGCGGGCGTTACTGGATATTCACCAAGCTGACCACCGATGACGGCATTGTTGGTTACGGCGAATGCTACGCCTCGTCGGTCAGCCCCAAGGCGATGGAAGCGGTGATCGAGGATGTGTTTAACCGCCATATGGCCGGCGAAAACCCCGAGAATATCGAACTTATGTTCCGCCGCGCCTATTCCTCGGGCTTTACCCAGCGGCCTGATCTGACGGTGATGGGGGCGTTTTCGGGGCTGGAGATTGCCTGTTGGGACATTATCGGCAAGGCGCGCGGGCGGCCGGTGCACGCGCTTTTGGG
>JBATTI010000335.1:0-12768 GCA_049670445.1 Albidovulum sp.
GGCCGGACGGGCCAGATACCAAGGGCCAGCGGCCTGCGCGAGGCCCAATGGAACGGCCAATGCCATACCCATGACCGATGTTACGGCGAACAACCAGATCGTCTGCCAGATACCTTGCTTGATCAGACCGGTATACTTCGGGATCCAATCCCAACGCATGTTGAAGGCACACCAAAACACCAGCGCCACGGCCAGTGCCAACAAAACAATACGGTGAAGCTTGAACAAGTCTTTCATCAGCCTTGCCCCCGAACATCGGGTTCGCCGCGCCGCGCCCAGCGCTCAATCCGCTTGAACACCTGACCAGAAAGCAGTGTCAGCACCAGATAGATGGCACCGGCCGCCATAAAGAAGGTAAAATAAGCTTTGGTAGAACCAGCGGCCTGCCGCGTCTGCAACGTCAATTCGCCAAAACCGACGACGGCAAGAAGGGCCGTGTCTTTGGTGGCGATCAGCCACAAATTGGCAAGCCCGGGAAGCGCGTTCCCCAGCATCGCGGGCAAGGTGATGCGGCGCGCCAGCATCAGGGGCGTCATCCCCATGGCGCGCGCGGCTTCAACCTGCCCGGTCGGCACGGCCAGAATGGCCCCCCGCAAGACTTCCGTGGAATAGGCACCTTGGACGACACCCAACACCCCTATCCCAGCCGCCAAAGCAGAGATCTGGATGCGCGCGAAGCCCATCGAATTCAAGACCTCATTGAGCGCCTGTGTCGCCGCATAGTAAAGAATGAGGATCAAGATCAGTTCCGGCACCGCCCGAACGATCGTTGTATAAACGGCCAGCAAATCGCGGATGATCAACCAGCCGTATAGCTTTCCGTAAGCCCCTAAAATGCCAATCAGCAGCCCCAACCCATAGGCCCCAAGAGCGATCTGGACCGAGTTGGCCAGCCCTCCCATAAGGTTCGCGCCCCAGCCCGGAGGGTTCCAGGCCAAAAGCTCGAAGGTTGAAAGCGCGCTGATCAGCATTTCCATGGCCAGGGATTAGTAGATCGACGAGGCAAAGTATCCCGCGCTGATCTTGTCGTAGGTGCCATCGGCGATGATCTTGGCGATGCCTTCGTTGAACTTGGCTTTCAACTCATCCTCGCCCTTGCGCAATCCGACGCCAACACCTGGCCCAAGGATCTCAAGATCTTCGGCCACAGAACCCTTGTTTTCACAGCATGCGCCAGCTTCGGTGGCCAGGAACGCATCAAGTGCGATCGAATCCGCCTGAGTGGCGTCGATCCGGCCCGACACAAGATCTTGGTTGGCCTCGTCTTGTGTCTGGTAGGTTTTGATCTCGGCGACACTGTCGGCGAAATGGGTCTGCGCGTAATCCTGATGCACGGTCGAGACCTGCACCCCAAGGATCTTGCCTGCCAACCCTTCGGCGGTTGCGGTGATGTCCGAACCTTTGGGGGCTACGACAACTGTCGGCGTGTTGTAGTATTTGTCGGAAAAGTCGATGGTTTGCATCCGGTCAGCGGTGATCGACATCGACGCCATGATCGCATCAATCTGCCCCGAGGTCAGCGACGGAATGATCCCATCCCATGCGACGGGTGTAATCACGCATTCCATTTCGGCGGCCGCGCAAACCGCACCGATGATCTCGACTTCCCAGCCAACCCAGTTACCGGCCGCATCGGGGCTGGCGAAGGGTGGATAGGGTTCGGCCGCAATACCGACTTTGACGGGTTCAGCCAGGGCGGTGGTTGCAAAAGCAAGTGACGCCGCGACGACAAGGGATAGTTTTTTCATTGCTGGTCTCTCCATTGGACTTGGGTATCCGTGTTAACCCACGGATTTTAAAAACTGTTTCAAACGATCTGACTTCGGATCGCCGAACAGCATTTCGGGCGGGCCTTCTTCTTCGACAAGGCCGTTGTACAGATAGATCACATGGCTCGCGACTTCGCGGGCGAATTTCATTTCATGGGTGACAAGGATCATGGTGCGCCCCTCGGCGGCCAGATCGCGGATCACGTTCAAGACCTCGCCGACCAGTTCGGGGTCAAGCGCCGAGGTTGGTTCATCAAACAACATCGCCCGCGGCTCAATCGCCAGCGCCCGCGCAATCGCTGCGCGCTGCTGCTGGCCGCCCGACATGAAGGCCGGATAGACATCGGCCTTTTCGGCCAGCCCGACCCGCGCCAGAAGCTTTTCGGCCCGCGCGATGGCTTCATCCTTGGGCACGCCAAGGACATGGATCGGCACTTCGATCAGGTTTTCAAGAACCGTCTTATGGCTCCAAAGATTGAACTGCTGAAACACCATCCCAAGGCTTTGGCGCAGCCTTTCAATCTGACGGCGGTTGGCCGGGGAGCCGTCGGGGCGCAAGATCACCTCTTCGCCGCCGATCACGATCTTGCCGGATGAAGGTGTTTCCAGGAAGTTTATGCAGCGCAGCATCGTGGATTTGCCAGAACCCGATCCACCGATGATCGCAACAACATCTCCTTCACGCGCCGTAAGCGAAACCCCCTTAAGAACTTCCAATGCGCCGAAGGATTTGTGCAAATCTTCGATCAAAATAGCTTCAGGGCGAACCTCCGCCCCCACGCTTTGCGCAGCTTCCGCCATTAAGACTGGCTCCCCATACAATCTCATTGCAATTAACACCGAACGCATGCAATTATGCAAGCGTATAATTGAGGCTGACACAGATGGCGGGCGAAAGGCGGAAATTCCGGCGCGAAGGCGAGGAGATACGGCGCGACGCATTGATAACGGCAGCCCTAGATCTGATCGCCGAGGGTGGCCGGGATGCTGCCACCGTGCGTGCGATTGCCGCAAGGGCCGGTGTCACCCAAGGACTGATTCGCCACTATTTCCACTCAAAAGAGGACCTGACCCGCGAGGCATATCATACGCTGATGGCGCGCCTGACAGAGGGCAGCCTTGCCTTGCTTGATGCGGCACCGCCATCGCCCGAAGGTCGCCTTGCTGCATTTGTCGTGGCCTCTTTGCGCCCCCCCATCATTGATGGCCGCACGATGAGCCTTTGGGCCGGTTTCATTAACCAGGTTCAATCAGACCCCGCGATGGAAGCCGTACACAAAGAAAGCTATTTGCATTTTCGCAATTTGCTTGAGGGGATGATTTCCGCCCTGCCCGGTAAGGTCAGCCCGGAAAAAGCAAGAACCCACGCAATTGCGTGCAATGCCATTCTTGATGGCTTGTGGCTGGAAGGTTCAGCACTGCCAAGCAGTTTTGGGGAAGATGAGCTTGCCCAAATCGGCGTCACCGCAGTCGGTGCCATTCTGGGCATCGATCTGGCAGCCCACCTGCCCGCCACCCTCCCCCTAACCGCCACTTCAACGAAGAAAGACTAACGATGAGATATGCGTCGATCACGGACCGGCTTGCAGGGCTTGGTGGTGCGAAATGGGCCGTTCACAACAAGGCCCGTGCCATGAAAGCGGCGGGTGCAGATATTATTGAGCTGACAATTGGCGAGCCCGACGTACCCACACCGCAAGCCCTGAAAGATGCGGCGATCAAGGCAATCAATGCCGACCGCACCGGATATTCCAACGGCCAGGGCGAACCAGGTCTGTTGCAAACTTTGGCCGAACGCTACAGCAAGCGGCGCGGACGCCCCTTCGCCACCAATCAGATCATCTGCCTTCCCGGCACCCAGACTGCCCTTTTCGCCGCCTTGATGGCGCTTGCCGAAAGCGGTGATGAGGTGATCATCGGCGACCCGATGTATGCCACCTATATGGGCCTGATCGCGGCCACCGGTGCCAAGGCCGTGCCCGTGGCATTGCGCGCAGAGCGTGGATTTCGCATCTGTGCCGCGGATATCGCGGCCCAAGTGACACCGCGCACCAAGGTTATCTTCCTGAACACGCCCCATAATCCAACCGGCGCAATTCTTACCCCGGATGACATTGTGGAAATTGGCACCCTGGCCCGTGAGAAGGATCTGTGGATCCTTTCGGACGAAGTCTATGAGGATCTTGTTTTCGAAGGATCAAACTTCACCTCGCCGCTGTCTTACCCGGAGTTTGCAGACCGGGTGGTCGCGACTTCGTCGATCTCAAAATCACATGCAGCACCCGGATTTCGGTCTGGCTGGTGTGTGGGGCCGGCGGAGTTCATCGCAAGGCTCTTGCCAGTTTCGGAAACGATGCTGTTTGGCAGCCAGCCCTTCATTGCTGACATGACAGCGGATGCACTTAGCAGGCCCTCCCCGGTTGCCAAAAGCATGAGCGAAAGGCACGCGCGACGCGCCAAACTTATCCACGACCGGCTTCACGGCATTTCGGGGCTTGCGGTGCACCGCCCCGATGCAGGCATGTTCGCGCTTGTCGACATCAGATCATCCGGCCTGTCCGGTGAAGACTTCGCATTTCGGTTGCTGGACAGCACCGGGGTGGCCGTCATGCCCGGCGAAAGCTTTGGTGACGCCCTGGCAGGCTGGGTGCGGCTGTCGTTGACACAGCCTGACGCCGTGATTGCCGAGGCTTGTCAGCGCATCGCGCAACATATGCAAAAACTCCGGGAGGCCGCATAATGGCGTCAGTAGGCGAGGTTCTGGTTCAGGGCTTGAAGGCCCGCGGCGTCGATACTGTCTTTGGTATTCCGGGCGTGCATACGGTTGAATTGTATCGAGGGTTGGCGGGATCGGGCATTCGCCATGTCACCGCACGCCATGAACAAGGTGCGGCCTTTATGGCCGATGGCTATGCGCGGGTATCGGGCAAGCCGGGGGTGGCCTTTGTGATAACCGGGCCTGGCCTTTTGAACGCGCTGACGGCCATGGCGCAGGCACGCGAAGATTCTGTACCGATTCTGATTGTCTCGGGTGTGAACAAGCGCGCCAGCCTTGGTCAGGGTTTGGGCCATTTGCATGAATTGCCGGATCAGGGCGCCATGGTGCGCCCGCTTTGCCCAAGCTTTCAGGTAACCGCGCCCGATGTGCTGGAAAGTGTCCTGACCCGTGCCTTTGCAGCACTCACCACCGGCCGCCCCGGCCCGGTGCATATTGAGGTGCCCACAGACGTGATGCCCCTGCCCTGCCCCACATTGACTGCGGGATTTGCGGCGAGCGCGACGCCCGCCGCGCCAGATATGGCGCTGGTGGAGGCGGCCGCGCAAAGGCTGAAGTCGGCCAAGCGGCCCGTGATACTTGCCGGAGGTGGCACCCGTTTTGCCGCCCCAAATGTCCGCGCCCTGGCCGAACGGCTGGACGCGCCGGTCGTGCAGACCACCAATGCACGTGGCATTATGTTTGGCCATCCGCTGGCCGTACCCGCCAGCCCCAGCCTGGCGGCAGTGCGCGGCCTTATTGCCGAGTCTGATCAGATTCTTGCCCTGGGTACGGAATTTGGCCAGACAGATTACGACGGCTACGGCATTTGCGAAATGCCGCAACTACCCGGCATGATCCGGGTTGATCTGTGCCCGGAACAACTTGCCCGCCAACAAGCTGCAATCCGCATCTGTGCCGATACAGCCAGCACGGTGGATGCGTTGCTGCCCTTGTTGGCACCGCATAAGGCCGATGGCGCGGCGCGCGCCACCAGCACCATCGCAGCGGCGCGAAGCGAAGCCCTGAAACTGTCCCCCAACCTTCTGGCAAATCTGGAAATGCTTGATGCGATGCGCAACGCGGTTCCGGGCGCGATTGTCGTCGGCGACAGCACCCAACCCGTCTATGCAGGCAGCCTGTGTTATGATCACGACCGCCCCGGCGGTTGGTTCAATGCCGCAACCGGCTTTGGCGCATTGGGCTTTTCCACCGGCGCCGCCGTAGGGGCCGCCCTTGCCGCCCCCGGCACGCCGGTCATCTGCCTGATCGGTGACGGCGGCTTACAGTTTTCGCCGGGCGAGTTGCGCACCGCCGTCGATGAAGGCCTGCAGATCACCTATGTCGTGTGGAACAGTGCTGGCTTCAAGGAAATCGCAGATTGGATGCTGGCCGCCAAGGCCGAGGTTATTGGCTGTGACCCATCCCCCCTGAAGCTTGAACCATTCGCGGCGGCCTGCGATCTGCCCTTCCAATCGGTTGGCGTCGATCCTGAGGCCCTCAAATCCGCGCTGATCAAACCTACCAAAGGGCCGCGCATGATTGAAGTAAGGGCATTTTAGGCCGTGCAGGGCCGCTGGCCCCAGCAAAGGCGATTGCGCGCTTGAATGTTCCACAGCGAACGCTAGTTTCGCCGTGGCAAATCTTTGGGGGCATAAAAATGCGAACAATCGGCATTCTCGGCGGCATGGGGCCAGAGGCCACCGTGTTATTGATGCAAAAGCTCCTTGGCGCAGTTCCCGCCCTTGATGATTCCGATCACGTGCCGCTGATTGTTCACCAAAACCCGGGCGTTCCAAGCCGGATCAAACGACTGATCGAGAAAACGGGCGAAGACCCTGCACCGGTGCTGGCCCGCATGGCCCGGGGGCTTGAGGCCGCCGGTGCCGAGGCCTTGGCACTGCCGTGCAACACGGCCCATGCCTATGTGCCTGATGTCATGGCCGCTTGCCCATTGCCGTTTCTTGATATGCGTCTGGCAGCCGCCCGATCTTTGACCAAGACCGTTGGGCGCGGCGGAAGGATCGGCATGCTGGCCTCGCCTGCAGTACGGCTGGTCGGGGTGTTTGATGAACCTTTTACCAATGCCGGTCTGACGCCGGTTTTTCTTGAAGACGATACGGCCCTTCTGGCGCTGATCCGGCGGGTCAAGTCAGGGGATAGTGGGCCAGCCGCCGCCGCCGAGATGGGCGCGATTGCCGCCCGGATGCGCCCAAGCTGCGACCATTTGCTGGTGGCTTGCACCGAGCTTTCCTTGCTGACCGACAGTCTCAGCGGGCACCCATGGACCGATAGCCTTGATTGCCTTGTCGAGGATATCGTTGGTTTTGCGCGCAGCTAAGCAGACCGAATGGCCATAAACGCGTATATCGGCGGGCAAGGTTGCTTGCACAACGGGGCCAAGCGACATAGCAACGACAACATGCCCATCCCGAACCCACGGGCGCGAAACCTAACCGAAATCGGCCTGCCGTAACCCTGGAAGGACTGCAGAATGAAGCGTTTTTGGTGGCTTCGCCAATCCAGCAAACTGCGGCGACGCACAATGTTTCTGGGCGGCGGCATCCTTGCCGGTCTAAGCGCTTACGCCTTTGCCTATCTTGCCGATGATGTCCAAGATTTGTTCTACAACGCCATCGGGGACTATCCGTCGCTGCCCTGGCTTGTCACCCCCATCGGCTTTGCGCTTTGCGCCTTTGTGGCGGCCAGATGGTTCCCCAACGCGCAAGGCAGCGGCATTCCCCAATGTATTGCCGCGATGCAGACCAGCGATAGAAAAGTGCGCGACCGGCTTTTGTCGCTTCGACTGGCGTTTGGAAAAATCGTGCTGACGGTTCTTGGCCTTGCCTGCGGTGCCTCCATCGGGCGCGAGGGGCCGACGGTTCAGGTTGGCGCGTCGATCATGTCAGCGATAGGGGTGAAGGGCGGCAAGGATCAGCGCGCCCTTATCCTTGCCGGATCTGCGGCAGGTATCGCCGCCGCCTTCAACGCCCCCCTTGCAGGCATCGTCTTTACAATTGAAGAGCTGAGCCGGTCTTTTGAGGCGAAAACCAGCGGGCTGATCTTGACCGCGACCATCATCGCGGGGCTAACCGCCACCACACTTGGCGGCAACTATGCGTATTTTGGCTATGCATCGGGCAATCTTGGCACCGTGACCGATTGGTTCGCGCTGGCAATTACAGCGATATTGGGCGGCCTGCTGGGCGGATTTTTCGCCCGCTTCATGGTCGAGTTTGGCCAACGCATCGATTGGCAAAGACGCCTTGGGCGCAGCAAACGACCGATTGCCTTTGCCTTTGGCTGCGGTTGCGTCGTGGCCTTGTGCGGGTTCTTGTCGGGCGGCACCGTCTTTGGCACTGGCTATCACGAGGCCTATTCGGTCATTCATGGCGGCAATGAGCTGCCGCTATTCTTCGTGCCCCTCAAGATGATCGCCACAGCGGTGTCATCCATCAGCGGCATACCGGGGGGGCTCTTTTCCCCGTCTTTGTCTGTTGGCGCCGGAATCGGATCCTTCGTGGCACATTTTCTGGATGTCTCAAGCATTCCGCAATTCGCACTATTGGGGATGGCCGCCTATCTGACCGGCGTGTTGCAATCGCCCATCACCTCGGTGGTGATCATGGCCGAGATGACCGATAATCACGCCATGGTCGTGCCGCTGATGATCTGTGCGCTGATCTCCAATACCATCTCTAAACAGATCTCATCGGTCAGCCTGTACCACAGCTTGTCGGCAGCCTTCTTGCCACAGCCCACCCCAGACTCTGGGGCCGCAGATGAACCGCAGCCAACGAAACCGCGAAACGGTTGAACCGATGCATACCATGACCCCCAGTTCCGACCAGATCCGCAGCTTTCGAGATGCGCTTGGCCACTATGCGACCGGCGTAACCGGTGTAACGGCGATGGGCCCGCGGGGGCCGGTGGCGGTGACCGCAAACAGCTTTACGGCCGTATCGCTTTCTCCGCCTTTGGTGCTTTGGTGCCCGGCCAAACAATCAGCCCGATTTGAAGCGATGGCATCGGCGCGGCATTACGCAATTCATATCCTGGCCGCCGATCAGATCGATCTTTGCAAACGCTTCGCCAGATCGGGCGATGATTTCGCCGGCATAGATCCGGACCAAACGCCCGAGGGCGCGCCGCTATTGCCGGGCGTTCTGGCGCGTTTCGATTGTGCCGCGCATGATCAGCACGACGGTGGCGATCACGCGATTTTGGTTGCACGGGTCTTGCGGGCCAGCTTCCGCGATGGCGCGCCATTGTTGTTTTGGGGCGGTTCTTATGGTGATTTCCTTAAGCATGACTAAGATTATTCATGGGCCGCTGTTCCAAGCCCGCACAGAAGTGTAAAATTTCGCAAAGTTTGCAATTGCATATCCAGAGCGGCTAGGCTCAATCAAAAGCTTGGTTAAGAAATATAAACCTCGGTCAGGCAAAATGGGCATGCGCAATATAAGGCATACAGGCCATGGTTGATGAGACGATGAGTTCCGACAAGGGCGACGAAGACAACGCCCCCACTACGCCTGTTGTCACCCGCAACCGGGCCGGAACCCGCCAGCTGACCTTTCAGACCACGAGCCGGAACTCCGCTGAATTTCGCACATGGTTTCGCGGCGAGCATACGAATTTCAACCCGGATATTGCCCGGCTGCTTGACGTCAAGGCCGCAGAGGAATTCGTGTTGAAAGGCTGGGTGCCGAAGGCGCCGGTCATTACCCCCGACACCCAGATCACCGCCTTTGGCAGCTGTTTTGCCGCCAATATCTCCAACTGGCTTTCCAAGCGCCGCTTTCGCGTTCTCAACAAAGATGACGCCGCCAAGAATGCCTATGTGGTGGCTTGCGGCGAAGGCATGGTCAATTCCTTTGTCATTCGTCAGCAATTCGAATGGGCTTGGGAAAACAAGTCTTTCGACGGCGCGCTTTGGCATGGCTATAAGGCCGAGGAATATGGCTACGACCCCGCCATTCAGGCGGAAACCCGGCGGATCTTCGATGCAACCGACTTTTTCATCCTGACCTTCGGACTGTCGGAGGTATGGTATGATGAACCGACCGGCAATGTCTTTTGGCGCACCATTCCCAAAGATGTCTACGACCCCGCGCGGCATAAATTCCGCGTCTCGACCGTTGAAGAAAACCGCGACAATCTGCGTGCCATCTACCGACTGATCCGCAAGCACCGGCCCGACGCCAAGATCTTGTTCACGCTGTCGCCGATACCTTTGATTGCGACGTTCCGCGATGTGTCATGCCTGACGGCAAATTCCGTCTCAAAGGCGGTGCTGCGGGTCGCCATTGATGAGGTGGTGCGCGAGTTTCGCGATGAAGGGGTGCTAAGTTACTGGCCATCTTATGAATTGGTCACGGATGTCTTTGCCCTGCCCTACAAACCCGATCGCCGCCATCCGCAAGGCACGGTTCTTGATTATATCATGACGCTTTTCGAACATGCCTGGTGCGTGGATACGAAAGCGCCGCGCCCTTCGCTGACTTTGGCCTGGGCGCAGGCACTGGCCGCTGCCCAGCTTTTGCCGCCCATTATGGCGCGCGCAATTCAAAGCCGCCGTCCGCGAAAGCTGCGCCAATTCGCAGCCTTGCCAGAGCTTGGCAATGACCCCGCCATCGACAAGGCCTTGCGCAAGCTGTCAAGCGATGTGTTGGCCGCCTGGCAAGCGGAAGATGCGCGCGAAGCGGCAGATCGCGAAGGGGGCGTGGTGGGTGATGACGGGCTCGAACCGCCGACATCTTCGGTGTAAACGAAGCGCTCTACCAACTGAGCTAATCACCCGGACGTCGTGGTCTTAAACCGCCCGCGCGTCCGCAGCAAGGGGCAATCACGAAAGCTGGGTCTGTTGGCCATCTTTAAGGTGAAAAACGATGCCCTGCCCGTCCGGCAAGCCAAGCGCCCCCTCCAGATCCAACCCAAGGATCGCAGCGCGCAAAAAGCGCGAAAAGACACCATGGGTTACGATCACCGCTGGCCGATCAAGCCCGGAAAGAAAGGCGTGCGCCCGTGCCTCGACGCCGGCAAAACCCTCACCGCCCGGCGCAGCGTCCTGCCATAAGGACCCGCCAAGCAGATCGGCATCGGGATGACGCGCGGCGATCTCGGGGCCGGTCAGGCCCTGCCAATCGCCCACGTCGATTTCCTGCAACAGCAGATCTTCCCGGATCACACCGCCCATACCGCCAAGCGCCAGATCCGCCGTCTGACGGGCGCGCCCCTGCGGGCTGGACCAAAACTGAAACTGCGAGGCGTTCACCCCGGCAGTCGTCAGGATTTCCCCCTGCCGCCGGGCCTGGGCGCGGCCCTTTTCGGTCAGCGGAGAATTCAGCCGCCCCTGAAACCGCCCGGCCCGGTTCCATTCCGTCTCGCCATGGCGCAGGATAAAGGCTTCTGGATACATCGACCCGCCGGAATGAAAATATGCCCTTGGGCAATCGCCTTGAGGGAAATGGTGGGTGATAAGGGATTTGAACCCCTGACATCTTCGATGTGAACGAAGCGCTCTACCACTGAGCTAATCACCCGTTATCGGGGTCTTTAGCCTTGATCGTCTTTCACTGCAATACCCGCAGCATGGGCGGGATGAAGCGGCTTTTTCGCGCATTTCCGGTGGAATTTGACGGGCTGGACGACGCAAGGCCATGGGCATTTCAAGAAAAGGGCGCCGCATTGGCCGCGCCCTTTTCAACATTCGAATTCAAATGCCGGACAGGCCAGCATGGCAGCATCGCAATCAATGCGCCGTTGCAGTTGCCCCATCACCCTTGTTTGCCAGTGTCGCCTTGGCTGCGGCCTCCTCGGCGGCCTCATCCCAGACGATTGGTTCGGGCTTTCGCACCAAGGCACGCTCCAGAACTTCGCGCACATGGGCGACCGGGATAATCTCAAGCCCGGCTTTCACATTGTCGGGAATTTCGGTCAGATCCTTGGCGTTTTCTTCTGGGATCAGAACCGTTTTTATTCCGCCGCGCAGGGCCGCAAGCAGTTTTTCCTTCAGTCCCCCGATGGCCAGCACATTGCCGCGCAATGTCACCTCGCCAGTCATCGCGATGTCTTTCTTGACCGGAATGCCGGTCAGCACCGAAACGATAGATGTCACCATACCCACACCTGCCGAGGGGCCATCTTTCGGTGTCGCCCCCTCTGGCACATGGACGTGGATATCAATCGTTTCAAAACGCGGTGGCATGAAGCCGATCTCGGGGCTGATCGAGCGCACGTATGACGCGGCCGCGTCTATCGATTCCTTCATCACATCGCCCAGCTTGCCAGTGGTCTTCATCCGACCCTTGCCCGGCAGCCGCAAAGCCTCAATCTGCAACAGATCGCCGCCCACGCTGGTCCAGGCCAGGCCCGTCACCACGCCAACCTGATCCTCTTTTTCGGCCAAGCCATAGCGGAAGCGTTTGACGCCCAGATAATCCTCAAGCACTTCGGGCGTTATGTCCACAGTCGTGGCATCCTTGCGAACAATCTTGGTCAAGGCCTTACGCGCAAGCTTTGAGATTTCGCGTTCAAGATTTCGCACCCCCGCCTCTCGGGTGTAAGTGCGGATCATTTCTTTCAAGGCGCTGTCACTTAAGGTGAATTCGCTTTTCTTCAGACCGTGATTCTTGACCTGTTTCGGGATCAGGTGCTGTTTCGCAATCTCGTGTTTTTCATCTTCGGTGTAGCCCGCCAGCGGAATAATCTCCATCCGGTCCAAAAGAGGGCCGGGCATGTTGTAGCTATTGGCGGTGGTCAGGAACATCACGTTCGAAAGGTCATATTCGACCTCAAGATAATGATCGACAAAGGTGGAGTTTTGCTCCGGATCCAGAACCTCAAGCATGGCGCTGGCCGGATCGCCCCGGAAATCTTGCCCCATCTTGTCAATTTCATCCAGCAAGATCAGCGGATTGGTGGTCTTCGCCTTTTTCAGCGCCTGAATGATCTTGCCCGGCATGGAGCCGATATAGGTGCGCCGGTGGCCGCGAATCTCAGATTCGTCGCGCACACCGCCCAGCGATATGCGGATAAATTCGCGCCCCGTGGCCTTGGCGACCGATTTTCCCAACGAGGTCTTGCCAACGCCCGGAGGGCCAACAAGGCACAAAATCGGGCCTTTCATCTTTTGGCTGCGCTGCTGAACCGCCAGATATTCCACAATACGTTCCTTGACCTTCTCAAGCCCGTAATGGTCATCATCCAGCACCGTTTGCGCGGCTCTAAGATCTTTCTTGA
>JBATTI010000336.1:0-6897 GCA_049670445.1 Albidovulum sp.
GGTCAGACCATCATTTCTTTGGTCGCGGTCAGTTTCAGGCTGGGATGATCACGCTCTATCCGGTCAATATCCCACTGCAATCGTGTGAGATACACAATGTCGCCGTCATGGTCATGCGCGATATGGCCCTTGTTCGCATTCACGAACCTTTCGACATCGGCCTTCGGGCCGGAAATCCAGCGCGCCGAAGTGAATTGAGAGGCCTCAAAACGGACCGGCAAGGAATATTCCTGCTCGATCCGGCTGGCCAGCACTTCAAATTGCAAGGCCCCGACCACACCGACGATGAAGCCCGAACCGATCGCGGGTTTGAAGACCTTGGCCGCACCTTCTTCGGCAAATTGCATGAGCGCCTTTTCAAGGTGCTTGGCCTTCATCGGATCGCCCGCGCGCACGGTTTGCAAAAGTTCCGGCGCGAATGACGGGATGCCGGAAAAGCGCAAAACCTCGCCCTCGGTCAGCGCATCACCGATGCGCAGCTGGCCGTGGTTGGGAATGCCGATGATATCGCCTGCCCAAGCCTCTTCGGCCAATTCGCGGTCGGCGGCCAGAAACATTACCGGATTGGCGATGGCCATGGTTTTCTTGGACCGCACATGCAAAAGCTTCATGCCGCGCTCAAAATGCCCCGAGGCAAGGCGCACAAAGGCGACGCGGTCGCGGTGCTTTGGGTCCATATTGGCCTGAACCTTGAAGACAAAGCCCGTGACCTTGCCTTCTTGCGCGCCGATGTTGCGTTCTGCGGCCTTTTGTGGCTGCGGTTCGGGGCCATATTCACCGATGCCGGACATGAGTTCCTTGACGCCGAAAGAATTGATCGCACTGCCGAACCAGATCGGCGTCATATGGCCTTCCAGAAAGCTTTGGCGGTTGAAGGCGGGCAGCAATTCACGCGCCATTTCCACCTCTTCGCGCAGTTTGGCAAGCTGGGCGGGCGGGATATGGTCGGCCAGTTTCGGGTCATCCAGCCCGTCGATCTTGATGGATTCCGCCACCCGGTTGCGGTCGGCGCGGTCCATCAGTTCCAGCCGGTCATGCAAGATGTCATAGCAGCCAAGGAAATCGCGGCCCATGCCGATCGGCCACGAGGCGGGGGTGACGTCAATGGCAAGGTTTTCCTGTATCTCGTCGATGATCTCGAATGTATCGCGGGCCTCGCGGTCCATCTTGTTGCAAAAGGTCACAATCGGCAGATCGCGCAGGCGACACACCTCAAACAGCTTGCGGGTCTGGCTTTCCACCCCCTTGGCCCCGTCGATGACCATGATCGCGGCATCCACGGCGGTCAGGGTGCGGTAGGTATCTTCGGAAAAATCCGAGTGGCCCGGCGTGTCGACCAGATTGAAGCGGTAAGGGCCGAATTCAAAAGACATCGCCGAGGCCGAGACCGAGATCCCGCGGTCTTGTTCCATCTTCATGAAATCCGATCGCGTGCGGCGTGCTTCGCCCTTGGCGCGCACTTGGCCGGCCATCTGGATCGCCCCGCCGAACAGCAGGAACTTTTCGGTCAGCGTGGTCTTGCCCGCATCGGGATGCGAGATGATGGCAAAGGTGCGCCGCCGGGCAATCTCGGCGGGCAGGGACGGGGTGTTTTGGGTCTGATCACGCATGGCGGCGGTGTAGCGAAAGCCGACGGCGCGCGCAATGCGGGCCTTTGCGGTATGACCCGGCCCGCGATCAGGATTCTTTGGCGCGAAACAGGCTGTCGCGCCCGGCGGCGTCAAGGGCGGCACGCGTGGCCTCGGTGCCGAAATGCTGGCTTTGGCGCAGCCCCGGAAAACGGCCCGTCAGCTCTTGCGCGATTTCGGGGGGCAAAAGCCGGACGGTTTCCTGGTTCACCATCAGGCTTTCGGCGGGAATACCTTCGGCATAGATGATTTCGTGATGGTCAAAGACCAGACTGTAGTAATCAACAAAGCCACCTTCGCGCTGCCACACATTGCTGCCATCGACCAGATGCTTGGCTTGCACCAAAATCTCGGCCGTGCCGCCAAGCCGCCTCTCGCCCCTTTGGTAAAGGAAAATCCGGTGATGCGGGCTGACGATCAGATCGCCGTTATTGCCAAGCGTGCCTGCCGAAATGACCACAGGTGCAAAACTGCCCTTGGCGCGCAAGGTGGCCTTGCCCAGCCAGCGGATCGGCTGGGGGCCATTGTCGCGCGTCAGTACCGTATCGCCGACCTCCAGCCGTTCGATCAATTGCTGGCGGCCGCCGGGCAGCGTGATCAGCGTGCCCGCCGCGAAAGAGACGCAGTTGATATCGGCCAAACGGATATCGCGCAGATCATCGCTCAGATCGACCAAGGTATATTCGACCAGCGGGGTCATCGGCGACAGCGGCAGCGCATAGACGCGGCCCGTCGCCTGATGTTCGACAGTAACGATCACCAACCGCTCACCATCTGAGGCAAGCAAGGTCAGCACCGATTGGCCGATCAACAGATCACCTGCCGCACCGATATCGGACCCCGCAGCGATAAGTTGCTGGCCTTTGGCTGCGGCGGCGGGGCACAGCATAAGCCGCGCCGCGCGGGCCTGGGCGGCCACGCGGTAGATGTCGCCGGGCTGGCAATCCTCCGGGCCGCCGATGGCATCGCCAAGATTTGCGCCGCTGAAGACGCGGATATCGCCAGCCTCATAGGCCTGCGCGGGGTATCCGGGCATCGGTTGCATATTTTGGTCCATAGTTCGGTTTCGTTGTGATTGCGGTTGCAGTCAAGCTAGCGTGGCCATGGTTAAGAAAAATACCGCAAGGCAGGGGAAATTTCCGCCATGGCCTTCGGTTCAAAACCAGTTAGGCTGCGGCTGTATCTATAGGAGTAGGGCATGGATCTTGGCATTGCGGGTAAACGGGCGCTGGTAACTGCGGCGTCAAAGGGGTTGGGGCGTGGCTGCGCAGAAGCGCTGGCAGAGGCGGGCGCTGATCTGGTGATCAATGCGCGCGGCGCTGAGGCTTTGGAGCAAACCGCCCGCGATATTTCGGCGCGTTACGGGGTTTCGGTCACCCCGGTTGCGGCAGATATCACCACAGAGGCCGGGCGCGATTCTGTGCTGAAGGTCGCCGGGGCCGTGGATATTCTGGTGACCAATGCCGGGGGGCCGCCGCCGGGGGTATGGTCGGACTGGGAGCGCGATGATTTCATCCGCGCGCTGGATGCCAATATGCTGACGCCGATTGCGCTGATGAAGGCGTTGTTGCCGGGGATGATCGCCAAAGGCTGGGGGCGGGTGGTCAATATCACCTCGCAATCGGTCAAGGCGCCGATCCCGCAACTGGGGCTGTCGAATGCAGCGCGGGCGGGCCTGACCGGCTATGTTGGCGGCACGTCGCGGCAAGTGGCGCCCTTTGGGGTGACGATCAACAACCTCTTGCCGGGCATTCACGCCACGGACCGTTCTATCGCGCTGGATGGCCCGGTGGCCAAGGCCGAAGGCATATCGCTGGAAGAGGCGGTGGCGCGGCGTGCGGCCACCATTCCCGCGCGCCGCTACGGCACGGCGGCGGAATTCGGGGCGGCTTGCGCGTTTTTATGTTCGACCCATGCGGGCTTTATCATCGGGCAAAATATCCTGGCCGATGGTGGGGCGGTGAATGCGACGATGTAGGCGCAAAGCTTGCGGGCGGCTTGATGCCCTGCTATCCGAGGTCAAAGCCCGAGGGTTTTGATCGGGCAATGGGGCAGGGCCAGTGACAGAGGCAGATCCGCGACTAGAGGTGCAACAGCTGACCCGGCAATTTGGCGGGCGCAGGGTCGTGGACGACGTGTCGCTGACCATCCCCGCGGGGCAGGTGACCTGTCTTTTGGGTCCGTCGGGCTGCGGCAAATCCACCACGCTGCGCATCATTGCCGGTGTCGATATGCAAGACAGCGGCAAGATATTTGCCGATGGCAAGCTGGTCTGTGACACGGTCTTTCGTGTGCCCCCCGAGGGCCGCGCGATTGGGCTGATGTTTCAGGATTTCGCCCTGTTTCCGCATCTTTCGGTGGCCGATAACATCGGTTTCGGCCTGGCACGCAATGCCCCCGACCGCGCGGCGCGGGTGGATGCTTTGCTGGAACGCGTCGCCCTGACCGGGTTCGGTGCGAAATATCCGCATGAATTGTCGGGCGGCGAGCAGCAAAGGGTTGCACTGGCCCGCGCCCTTGCGCCGCGCCCGCGTATCTTGCTGATGGATGAGCCGTTCTCCGGGCTGGATGAGCGTTTGCGCGACGGGATCCGCGATGACACGCTGGCGCTTTTGAAAGAAGAGGGGGCGGCGGTTTTGCTTGTCACCCATGAACCGCATGAAGCGATGCGCATGGCCGATGAAATCATGCTGATGCGCGATGGCCGCATCGTGCAGCGCGGCGCACCTTACAATCTTTACAACGCGCCGGTCGACAAGGCCGCCGCTGCCTTCTTTTCGGATATCAACACCCTGCGCGGCACCGTTCAGGGTGCTTTGACGACCACGCCCTTTGGCGCGTTCCTGGCACCGGGTCAGCCCGACGGGACCGAGGTTGATATTGTCATCCGCCCCCAGCACCTCAAGATCGACTTTGATCGTGCCGGGCGCGGCCCGACTCCCACCGCGGCGGATGGCACAGCGGCGCGCGCCACCGTTGCAAGGGCGCGTTTCCTGGGCCGCGAGAGTCTGGTAGAGTTTCGTCTGATCGAGGGCGGCCAAACCCTGATCGCGACCGTGCCGGGGGTGTTTTTGCCCAAACCGGAAACCCCCATGTGGCTGATGCTGCGGCGCGAACGCTGTTTCGTCTTTCCGCGAGAGGCTTGAAGCGGCCCCGCGCTAAAGCTCTTTCTTTGCCATGAAATCGGCAAGGGTCTTGCCAACCTCGGCTTTGAAATGCACGCCGGTCTGTTTGACGGACATCACAAGATCAATGCGAAAGCTTCTGAAATCATTGCGGTTTTCGCACCAGGCCGACAAGGTCCAGACCCGCCCCCAATATTCAAGCTGCAACGGCCGGATGCGCCTTTTGGTTTCGCGGCCCGCCAGATCGCGGTAGCGCAGATCAAGCTTCTCGGCCGCGGCGATGGCTTGGCGGATCGCCGGCAGATGCGGTGCGGCGCGGGTGGCCTCGGGGCTGGCGAAGACAAAGGCATCCACCGGCGGCACAGATCCTGCCGCCGGCGAAACAGCGGCGATTTTCTGGCCAAGCGTATGGGCCGCATAGGCCATGCCCTTGTCGGCCGCACTGGCCACCAGCGCGATGCCCAGTCGCAGCGCCTCCATCTCTTCATGGGTCAGGGCGACGGGGGGCAGGGTGATGGGCGCGGTCAGCATATAGCCCACCCCGCGTTCCCCTTCGACCGGCAGGCCCGAGGCTTGCAAAGTGGCCATGTCACGCCAGATGGTGCGGGTCGAAACCTCCAGCCGCGCCGCAATATCCGCGGCGCGGTGCAACCTGCCATCACGCAAGATCTGGATCAGGTCAAAAAGGCGGTCACTGCGGCGCATGGCTGCGACCCTCGCGCCTGACGCGGCCAGCGTCAAGCGCAGGTCTTTCAGGCGATCTGATGCAGCAGCACCGGATGATAGCGCATCTTCACGCTGTCGGGGGCGATTGCGGCCATGAAAGGGGCCGCTTCCGGCGCGCGCATGACGGCCTCTCCGGCGGATTTTGCCTCGGGCAGGCTGCGCCACAAGATGTAATCGGTCCAGATACCGTCATCATCTTGGCTAAGACTGCGGGAGATGAAAGCAGGGCAGGTGGCCAGGAACCCCTGAAGCCCGCGCGCCCGTGCGACGGTTTCGTCGGGCGAAATACCGGCATTGGTTTTGAAGGTCACGATTTCGCAGATGCAAGTTGAAGACATGTTTCTTTCCTTTGATGTTTTCGGTGAGGATTGCATAACACCGGGCAACTGACATAAACCTGTCAGCAGTAACGCGCCTATAGGGGGGGGCAAACGGAAGGTCCGATGCGAATGGGGCTTTGATCCGCCCGGAACCTTCTCTAGATCGTTATGTGAAACTCGCCGTATCTACACGGCATTGCGGAGGAATGAAGATATGTCGATGGGACCATGGCAACTTTTGGTTATCGGAATTGTGGTGCTTGTGCTTTTCGGGCGCGGCAAGGTCAGCTCACTCATGGGTGAGGTGGGCAAGGGGATTACCGCCTTTAAGAAGGGCGTAAGCGAGGGCACGTCAGAGATTGACGCCGCCGCCGCTGATGCCGCCCGCGACGTGACCCCGCCGGTCGAAAAAGAGCCGGCCGACAAAGACAAAGCCTGAAGTTAAGACCCGCGAAGGGGCGCTCTTTTCATGTTCGATATCGGATGGACCGAATTGGTGCTGCTTGGCATCGTCGCGCTGATTGTCATCGGGCCGGAAGACCTGCCTGACATGTTCCGCCAGATTGGCCGGTTCACCGCCAAGATTCGCGCCATGTCGCGCGAGTTTTCAAAAGCGATGAATGATGCGGCCAATGACGCGGGCGTCAAGGATGTTGCCAAGGATCTGAAGTCGATGACATCGACCAAGGGCCTTGGGCTGAATGCGGTGAAGGATGCGGCCGACAAGTTCGAAAAATGGGACCCGCTGAAAAAGGCCGGGGCGGCGACAAAGGCCGGGGCGGCGGTCGTGCCGGCCGCCGGTATCATCAAACCTGACGAGGCGGATGAGGCCCCGGCAAAGGCGCATGGCGCAGCAACCCAGGCACTTTACGATAAACAAGCGGCCCAACGTGCGGCGACCAAGCCTGCGGCAGCGGAACCCGCCGCGCCAACTTTGGCCAAACCCGCAGCCAAGCCTGCGGCGAAACCTGCCCCGAAGGCCGCCGCCAAGCCCGCCGCCAAGCCCGCCGCCAAGGGGGGCGCCAAAGCGCCCGCCAAACCGGCGGCCAGTCGGGCATCCGCGCCCAAAGCCTCCGCTGCGCCCAAAACCACCAAAAA
>JBATTI010000337.1:0-8809 GCA_049670445.1 Albidovulum sp.
CAATCACAAGCGTCCACATTCCGCCCTTGGCAGCAAACCACCAGCCGTGGTCTATTGGCAGAGAAATGAAGCAACCAACCCCGATCAGCAGGTGCAAAGAATAGCTTAATTTACGCCAGAACCTGTCCAATAAATGAGGAGTAACTCAGTTCGACGCCCCGCCTCTTGGTCGAAGTTGCGCCTGCGCGCAAGTCCTAAAGGCTAATCCCCCTGATCGCAATCAAGCTGCGGTGGCATTGAGCAATGGCGCCACCCGCAACAGCCTTTTGGGCGCGCGGCGGGTGGCTAAGGCTTTACGCGGTGACCCATTTGTTGGTGAAATCAAACGCCGAATCATATCCAAACAGCGCGGCCGACCCGCCGGTATGCAAGAAGATGACGCGTTCACCCTTCTTGAAATGGCCCTTGCGGATAAGATCGACAAAACCCGCAGCCCCTTTGGCCGAATAGACCGGATCAAGCAAGATCGCCTCAAGCTCGGCAAACATCTTGATGGCGTCCATGCCGCTTTGCGTCGGGATGCCGTAGCCTTCGCCGACGTAATCGGTATTGGCCACCACATCTTCGCGCGCCACAACGCCCGCACAACCCAGCTTTTCAGCCGTAGCACAAGCAAGGTTATAGACGTTTTCTTCCTGCTTGGCCTTGGGGGCCCGCACGCCGATGCCCAAAAGCGGGATCTGCGCATTCATCGCCTTCAGCCCGACAATCAACCCTGCCTGGGTTCCCGCCGATCCGGTGGCGGTGACGATATGATCAATCTTCATGCCGCTGTTGTTGACCTGTGACAGCATCTCGAACGCGCAGTTCACATAGCCAAGCGCGCCCGTGGGGTTGGAGCCGCCGCCGGGGATCGTATAGACTTTTTTGCCATCGGCGCGCATCTTGTCGGCGATCACCTCCATCTCGGCGTTCTTGTCGCCGCCGCCGGGCAGTTTTTGGGTGGTGGCCCCATGCAGATGATCCAGCAAGACATTGCCGTTGGTGTTGTAGTTGGCGTTGTTTGATCCGGTGCGATCTTCCAGCAAGATATGGCAAGGGATGCCCAATTTGGCGGCAAAAGCTGCGGTTTGGCGGGCATGGTTGGATTGCGTGGCACCTTGGGTCATCACCAGATCAGCGCCTTGCAATTCAGCCTCGGCCATCAGGAATTCCAGCTTGCGGGTCTTGTTGCCGCCGGTGGAGAGGCCTGTGCAATCATCGCGCTTGATCCAGATCTCTGGTCCGCCCAGTTCTGCCGTCAGGCGATCAAGGCGCTCAAGCGGGGTGGGAAGATGGGCAAGAAAACGGCGGGGGAAGCGGGCAAGATGCATGGTTTATCCTCAATTTGCTTTATGTGATGTTTAGATGATCGAAATGGGCAAATCCAATGCGAAATATCGCGGGTAATATGCGGTAGTTGCATGTTGTGCCGCCCAAGGTTAGCTTGCGAATATGCGTTTGGAATGGATTGAAGATATTCTGGCGGTGTTGGAAACCGGGTCGCTTGTGCGGGCCGCCGAGCGGCGTTTGTTGACGCAATCCGCCTTCACCCGGCGCATTCAGCTTATCGAAGATCTGATCGGGGCCACCTTGTTTGACCGGAGCCGCAAGCCCGTTACCCTGATGCCCGGCGTTCGGGCATTAGAGCCGGAATTACGCGATGCAGGCGCGCAACTTCGCCGTTTGCGGCTGGGGCTAAGGGCTGCTGCCAACCAGACCCAGGGCGCGTTCAGCTTTGCGTGTCAGCACGCAATCACCACCACGGTTTCGCCGTGGATCGTGCGCGCATTGACCGTCGAAGAACACGCATCCGTCAGGGTGCGGTCGGGCAACCGCGATGAATGCCTTATGCTGTTGCTGTCAGGGGATGTGGATTTTGCAGTGATGTACGAGCTTCCCGAAGCGCAAGCGCCGCTGCACCGACGCGCATGTGAAACGGTGACCATTGGCCATGATCTGTTGATACCGGTTTGTGCCCCCGCCTTGCATGGCCTTGTGTTATCCGACAGCTTCCCGATGATTTCCTATCCTTCGGATGTTTTCCTGGGGCAGGTTTTTGACCGCAATATCGCGCCCAAGCTGCGCGAAAGCATCACCCATACAACCAAGGCAGAAACCGCGCTGACCCTGGCCGCCTTGCATTATGCCACGCGCGGTATCGGTGTGGCATGGCTGCCCGAGCTTACGGTCGCCGATAGTCTGACGCAGGGGGATTTGGTGCGGCTGGATGACCATCTGCCGACCCAAGTGCTTGAGATCCGAATGCTGCGGCTTTCGGGCCCGCAAGCGCGCCAATCCGATGCTATCTGGCTGGATATCTTGTCTGATATGAAGCTGCCTGAACGCATGTAGCGCCCAGCGCGGCGTCATCCCGTCGCGCCGGATCGAAGCCGGGCAATCGCAAGCGCCCGAACAAACGGGCGGGAAGGGGCGACATTCGGCCAGAGTCGGGCGGTTCAGGGACTGGTGCTTCAGGTCAAAGTCGAAACGCTTTCAGTCATTATCCGGCGCCAACCGGCTGTCCGTTGGCCGCACCAAGCGAGGCGCGGATCTTGATCTCGGTCGGCAGTTCAATCGGTTCAAACGGGCCTTTGCCGTTCACCATGTCAACAAGCACCCGAGCGGCACGCCGCCCCATTTCGCGGTGCGGTACATGCACGGTTGTCAGCGACGGATAAACCACCTGCGCCAGTTCGATATCGTCAAACCCGACGATCGAAACCTCGCGTGGGACGCTGATATTCAGGCTATGGGCGCGTCTAAACGCGCCGGCGGCAAGGACGTCATTGCCGCAAAAAACCACAGTGGGCCGTACATCGGCACGCATCAGGGTTTCAAAGACATTGCCGCCATTCTCAATTCCGTAGGGGATTTCCACAACAGTCAAATCGGCCGACGTCAGCCCGAATTCCTGCATCGCGTCCTGAAGGCCGTCAAGCCGTGCGAGGGCGCGGTCGTTCAAGGATACCGGGGCCGAAATCAGGGCCAAACGCCTGTGCCCCAATTTCAAAACCTCGCGGGCCATGTCGCGCATTGCAATGCGATTATCAAAGCCGACCGACATTCTGTTGATCGACCGATCAAACGCCCAGGTGACAAGCACGGGAACCTGCCGCGCCTCCAGAAATCGGTAGATGTCGGGGGCGCGGGCATGGCCGATCAAAAGCAAGGCATCGGCACCGCGTGCGACGAGGGCTCTGATCTGTTCCTCTTCCATATCGGGGCGGTAGGACGAGCTGGCCACAAGCATCGTGAAGCCATGCAATCGAAGCTCTTCCTGAAAGGCTTGCAGCCCGCGCGCAAAAACGGCGTTTTCCATTGTCGGAATGATGGCGCCGATGGTGTTGGTGCGGTTGGCGGCCATGGCGCGCGCCCCGAAATTCGGCGAATAGCCAAGCGCATCAATCGCGGACATCACCTTTTCCCGCGTCGAGGCCGCGACTTGTGTCGGGAAGTTCAGGCACCGTGATACGGTGGCGGTTGAAACGCCTGACTTTGCTGCAACATCGGCAAGCGTCGGCGTGGGGCGGGGTGTGTTCATGACATGTCCCAAATTGGCCGTAAGGTCTGTCATAGGCAATTTGGCCCTTCGGCTCAAGCGCGCGGCGAAAAAAATGTAACGGCTTGCATTTTGAACATGTAATGGCTTACATGGATGCACTGGAATCAGCATTGCGACTGGGAGGAGACGCATCATGCCGCTTGTAGGGGCAATCGTAATCTTCGCGATATTCGGGTTGAATGTGGGCCTTGGCGCGGCCGGCGGCCCGGTTTTTCTGAGCGATGTTGGCGAGCTTTTGACCTTATTTGCGGCTGTGGTTTTGTTCGTCGTTGCGATTCTAAAGAAGGAAGCGGCCGCGAAAAACTGATTTGGCAAAGACGTCCATGGGAGGACTTACATTGAAAAACGAAACTGAGAACCTGTCCCTTGCAACCCGCAGGAATTTCCTGAAGCTCGCCGGAAGCGGCGGCTTTACTGCGGCATTGGTCGCGGGCGCTGCGGGGACTTTGTGGTCTTCCGAGGCGGCGGCCCAGACAGCCAGCGAAGAGAATGAGCGTGAGAAGGCCGCAGAGCATGTCATGACGATTGCGACGGCCTATGTGCTGGGCGCCACGCGCAGCTATCCGATCATGCAGCTGGACCTTAAAGAAAATATCCAAAACGCAACCAACGGCAAGATTTACGTCAAGCTGGCACCCGGCGGTCAATTGGGCGCGGGCGGCGAACTGGTGCAAAAGGTGCAATCCGGTACGATTCAGGCCGCGCAGCATTCGCTGGCAAACTTTGCGCCATTTGCGTCGGTGGTTGACCTGATCAACATGCCGTATCTGTGTGGTTCCAACCAGCGCTTTACCAACCTTGTCCATTCCGACACCTGGAAAGCCGAAGTCGATCCGAAGGTTGAGGCCGCTGGCTTCAAGCCGCTTTTTTATGTGAATATTGACCCGCGTGTTGTTGCGGTTCGCAAAGGCGGGGCAGGGGCTGTGATTACCCCAAGCGATCTGTCGGGTGTCAAGTTCCGGGTGCCGGGTTCGGCCATGTTGCAGCAATATTACCGTATGGTCGGCGCAAACCCGACACCGGTGGCATGGGGTGAAACACCTTCGGCGATCAAGCAAGGTGTGGCCGATGCGCTGGATCCATCCGTGGGCGCGCTTTATGTCTTTGGCTTCAAAGATATCTTGAGCCATGTCACCTTCACGCAAGCGGTGCCTGACAGTCAGGTCTATTCTTGTAATCTGGAGTGGTTCGCCTCCATGCCGTCCGATGTTCAAGACGGCATCATGGAAGCCGCAGCTATCACCGCGCACCAGAACCTTGCCAAGGTTCCGTCGGCGCGTAACTACGCGATGGCCGAGCTGCGCAAGGCCGGGGTGGAGTTTCATTCGCTGTCAGACGATCAGCTGGCGGAATGGCAGTCTGTTGGCGGCTACCAGTTGCCCGAGTGGGACAGCTTCAAGACCGAGCTTGCCGGGTCAATGGATACATTCGCAAAGATCGAAGAAGCCGCAGGCACCCAAGGGCGCTACTACGTCCACGACGCCTGATAAAATCCGGGCGGGCGCGCTTTAGCACCCGCCCAACCACTTCCTTTCGCCAAGCTTATCACGGATGAAGCCCGATGCGTGCCCAAGGGCCGCGCGTCCTTACATGAGGTGTGCCATGGATTTCTTGCGGATCTTGGACAAAAACGCCGAGCGATGGGCGCTTTTGGTGTTCTACGTCTTGCTGGTTGTGACGATGGCGGTTGAGGTCTTGCGGCGCGAGATTTTTGCCTATTCCTCAATCTGGGGCGAAGAGATTGTGCGCTATTCCTTCATCTACCTTGCCTGGATCGGTGCGGCGGCGGCGGTCAAGGATCGGGTTCATATCCGCATTGACGTGGTGATGCATTACCTTGGGCCACGCGCCAAGGCGCTTTTGTACATCTTTGGCGATCTGGTGATGGTCGCGGTCGCCTTGGGCGCGCTTTACTGGTCGTTCGAGACGGTTCAGGTGTCTTTCAAATACGGATCGGTCAGCCATGGTCTGCGGGTGTCTATGGTCTGGTTTTATCTTGCGGTTCCCATTGGTTTCACCTTGATGATTGTCCGCCTTGTTCAATCCCTGTCGCGCGATCTGCGCAGCCTTCGTGACGGCACGCCCGTCTTCGAAGGTGACACATTGTTTGATTGAGAGGGGATCGGGCATGCTTTTCAATACCCTCAATCAAGCGGTGGAACTGGGCTGGGATTTCTATCTGCCAGTGATCATCTTTGTTGTGCTGGTCGCCCTTGCGGTGCCGGTCTGGGCGGCAATCGGCGTATCGGCCATCACCTTGCTTTACATGTCCGGCGATCTGCCTTTGGCGCTGGTCGGCGAAAGCCTGTTTTCGGGCATTGATGCCTTTGCGCTGACGGCTGTACCGCTGTTTATCCTTACGGGGGATGTCCTGGTGCGCACCGGCCTTTCGCGCAAGTTCCTTGACGTGGCCGAAGCACTTACCTGTTTTGCCAAGGGCGGCTTTGGCTCTGCCACGGTGCTGGTTTGCGGCATGTTCGCTGCCATCTCGGGGTCTGATGCGGCGGGGGCGGCGGCGGTTGGCCGCATGACAATCGCCCGGCTGGTCGAAAGCGGCTATCCGCGGCCCTATGCCTGCGCCCTGGTTGCGGCGGGGGCCTGTACCGGCATTCTGATCCCGCCGTCCATCGCCTATATCATCATCGGTCTGGTTCTGGGCATTTCGGCATCAACCCTATTCCTGGCCGCACTGGTCCCCGGCGTGGCAATCCTTATATCCATTCTTGTCACCAATATCGTGGTCAACCGCATCTACGGATATGAGGGCGGTGGCAATCTGTCTTTCGCGGAATGGTTCGGCAACCTGGTCAAGGCGCTGTCGTCAGGCTGGTATGCGTTCATTGTTCCCGGAATCATCTTTTACGGCATCTTTTCGGGCCGCATGACCCCAACCGAGGCCGGTGCGACGGCGGTCATTGTGACCATCATCATCGGCTTCATCCTTGGCACACTCAAGCTGTCGGATTTCCCGGCGATGCTGATCAGCTCGGCCAAAGTCAACGGCATCATCTTGCCCATCATCGCCTTTTCGCTTCCTCTGGCGCAAGCCCTGGCCATCATGGGCGTCCCGCAAGGCTTCGTCTATTCGATCACCCAACTGACCGAAGACCCCGCGCTGTTGATCTTGCTGATGATCGGCATCCTGATCGCGGCGGGCTGCGTTATGGAAACCACGCCGAACATCGTGATCCTCGCCCCGATCCTCAAGCCGCTGGCCGACAGCATCGGGATGAACGAGATTCAGTTTTGCATCATGATGATCTCTGCCCTGGGTGTTGGCTTTATCACGCCGCCGCTCGGGCTGAACCTGTTCGTGGTGGCCGGCATCACCGGCGAATCCATCCTCAAGATTGCGTGGCGCGCTGTACCTTTTGTTTTCTTCATGTTGATCGTAGTCGTATTGATCGCCTTCATCCCCGCAATTTCCACAACCTTTTTGCCTGACATCTATAAATAGGACCCCAAATGGCGCGAGAATATCTAAAGAAAGCTACCCTGACCTCAACCTCCGACGCGACAGATGTGCATCAGATCGTGCGCGACATGCTGACGGCAATTGAGGCGGGTGGCGACAAAGCCGCAAAAGACTATGCGCTCAAGCTTGATAAATACGACGGCAATATCATCCTGACGGCGGCCGAAATCGAAGCCGCCAGCGATCTGGTTCCTGACCAGCTCAAGAAAGATATCCAGTTTGCCCACGACAATGTGCGCCGTTTTGCCGAAGCGCAAAAAACCACGGTAAGCGATGTCGAGGTCGAGATCGTGCCGGGCCTGATCGCCGGGCAAAAATCGATCCCGGTTGACGCGGCTGGCTGTTATGTGCCCGGCGGGCGCTACAGCCATATCGCCAGCGCCATCATGACCGTGACCACGGCCAAGGTCGCAGGCTGCAAGCACATCACGGCCTGTTCGCCCCCCCGCCCCGGTGTGGGCGTGGCACCTGCGATCATCTACGCCGCCCATATTTGCGGTGCCGATACCATCATGTCGATGGGCGGTGTGCAGGGCGTGGCGGCAATGGCCTTCGGATTGTTTGGATTGCCAAAAGCCAACATTCTTGTGGGGCCGGGCAATCAGTTTGTGGCCGAAGCCAAACGCATTCTCTTTGGCCGGGTCGGCATCGATATGGTTGCGGGGCCCACCGACAGTCTGGTGCTGGCAGATGGATCGGCGGACCCGATGATTGCCGCCGTCGATCTGGTCAGCCAGGCCGAGCATGGCTACAACTCACCCGTCTGGCTGGTGACCGATAGCCGCAAACTGGCGCAAGAGGTCATGCGTCTGGTCCCCGAACTGATTGAGGACTTGCCGCAGGTGAACCGCGATAACGCATTTGCGGCATGGCGCGATTATGCCGAGGTTATCTTATGCGCGGACCGTGAGGAAATGGCCGCAACCTCGGATGATTATGCCCCCGAACATCTTTCGGTTCAGGCGCAGGATCTGGATTGGTGGCAAGGGCGGCTTAGCTGCTATGGATCGCTGTTCTTGGGCGAAGAGACGACTGTGTCTTATGGTGACAAGGCGTCAGGTACGAACCATGTTTTGCCAACCTCGGGGGCGGCGTCCTATACGGGCGGTCTGTCGGTGCATAAATACATGAAAATCGTCACCTGGCAGCGCAGCACGCGTGAAGGCTCCAAGGGGGTGGCGGAAGCGACCGCCCGCATCTCTCGTCTGGAGGGTATGGAGGGGCATGCGCGCGCGGCTGATGTGCGTTTGGCCAAGTATTTCCCCGACGAAACCTTTGATCTGACCTCGCATGGCTGATCCGGCGCATCTGTTTGATCTGCGCGGTCGTGTGGCTTGTGTGACCGGGGCCAGTTCTGGCCTTGGTCAACATGCCGCAACCATCCTTGCCGCGGCGGGGGCGCGCGTTGTCGGGGTCGCACGGCGCGCCGATGCGCTTGCCGATTGGGCCGCGCAGATGGGCCCGGTGGCGGCGGTGGTCGCGGCGGATTTGTCCCGGCGTGATCAGATTGCCGATATTGCCCGGCAGATCGCCAAGCCCTTCGGCCCCCCCGATATCATCGTGCATGCGGCGGGCATCAACACCCGCCAGATGGCCGATGACGTCACGCCCGAAGGCTGGGATGCCACGTTAAACCTGAACCTTGCGGTGCCGTTCTTTTTGACCCAAGCCCTTGTCCCCGCAATGAAAGCCAAGGGCTGGGGCCGGATTGTGAATTTTGCATCGCTCCAAACCACCCGCGCCTTTCCCGGCGGCGTCAGCTATGGCGCGTCAAAGGCGGGGATTGCCCA
>JBATTI010000338.1:0-5369 GCA_049670445.1 Albidovulum sp.
CCCTTGTACTGGGTGAAATAGGCCTCCTGAAACCGTGCGTGATCGCCCCAGAGCGTCCGCATCTGCCCGGGCCAGCTGTCAGAGATGCACAAAACCCCCTCTGCCACCGTATCGGATTGCTCGACACCGGTTGCGGCATCCAAAATCACCGGCTTGACCCCGAAGAACGGCAGCGTGGCCGATCCCGGCTTGGTCGGGATAGCCCCCGGCAAAGAGGTGATCATATGGCCGCCGGTTTCGGTCTGCCAGAAAGTATCGACAATCGGGCAGCGGCCCTGGCCTACATATTTGTCATACCAGATCCAGGCCTCGGGGTTGATCGGTTCACCGACCGAACCCAAAAGCTTGAGAGACGACAGATCGTGCTTTTGAACCCATTCGGGGCCCTGCCCCATCAGGGCGCGGATTGCCGTCGGTGCGGTGTAAAACTGGTTGACCTTATGCTTTTCACACACTGCCCAGAACCGCCCCGCGTCAGGCCAGGTCGGCACGCCCTCAAACATCAGGGTCGTCGCACCATTCGCCAGAGGTCCGTAGACGATATAGGAATGCCCGGTCACCCAGCCGACATCCGCTGTGCACCAGAAAACATCGCCATCATGATAATCAAATGTGTATTGATGGGTCATCGCCGCATAGACCAGATAACCGCCGGTCGTATGCACCACGCCCTTGGGCTTGCCGGTTGATCCACTGGTGTACAAGATGAACAGCGGATCCTCCGCCCCCATCTCTTCAATCGCGCAATCCGCACTTGCCGCCGCCATTTCGGCCAGCACATCAACATCCCGCCCCGGGGTCCAGGTGGTCTGGTCGCCGGTATGTTTCACGACAAGGCATTTCACCTTGTCATCGCAATGCAAAAGTGCGGCATCGGCATTGGATTTCAGCGCCGTGCGCTTGCCGCCGCGCGGGGCGGTATCGGCGGTGATAATCACCTTGGCTTCGCTGTCGTTCACCCGGTTGGCCAAGGCATCGGGCGAAAAGCCCGCGAATACGATCGAATGAATCGCCCCGATCCGGGTCGCGGCCAGCATCGCATAGGCCGCCTCGGGGATCATCGGCATATAGATCACCACCCGGTCGCCGCGCCCCACACCCTGCGCCTTCAGCACATTGGCAAGACGGCAGACCTGTTCGTGCAGTTCCGCATAGGTGATATGTTTGGAAGGTGTCGCCGGATCATCGGCTTCCCAGATGATCGCAGTCTGATCGCCACGCGTCGCCAGATGCCGGTCAATGCAATTGGCCGAGACATTCAGCGTGCCATCCTCAAACCAGCGGATATCGACCTTGCCGAATTCAAAACTGGTGTTCTTTACCTTGGTATAGGGCTTGATCCAGTCAATACGCTTGCCCTCGCGCGCCCAAAACCCATCGGGGTCGGCGGCCGAGGCGGCAAACATATCGGCATAAGTTTGGGGCGTCGCATGGGCATTTTCAAAACCCGCCGGTATTTCCCGCATTGAAAGAGTTTGCGCTGCGTCCCGATCCGATGTCGACATAATGCCCCCCAAAAGCAACCCACTTCACGTGGCTTGATTGTAAAGCAATTTTGCAAAAAATTGTAACCTCTTTTATGAATTAAATAATTTAGTAAAGTTTTTCACAAAATCTTCTGTAACTAAGTAAATTTTTACTTCCCCGCCAAGAAAAACCCATGGCCGGCAATTCCTTGGCTGTTCACATGGCCAACCGCATCAACCCGATTTGCGCGGCATCCGCCCTTGGGGCACAATTCCCCGTCCTACCCGCATTGGAATTCCCTTCAAGAACAGGTGCGAATTTCGCCTCTTCACAGATGCGTGATTCGCCCGGCCTAATCGCACCCCTGCGCAGCCCCGGATGCAAAAGCGCGGCCCCGGGGCTTAAGCCTGGGCCGCGCAAATCTTTCAGACCCGCTGGATCAAAGCGGATTATCCATCCGCACCCGCATCTGAATGCGGCCCCGCACAGCCGCCGGCCAATGCACGGTCACATCGTTTTTGCTTGCCCCTTGCTCAACCGAAACATAGGGAAACTCGCTGCGCGTCTCTCCGACAGAGCCCAAAATCGGCCCCTCTGCCACCATGGATTCCACATTGCGCGCCCACCCGCCGAAGGGCAGATACGGCCCCGCAGCCACGGTCCAGACGGTAGAGATTGCGGCCTGATCATGCTGCACCAGAACCGGGTTTTCGCAATTTTGCCCGACACCGGTGAACGTATTGCCCGCGAACAAGACATTGCGCATCCGGCTGTTATCAAGTGCCGCGAACGAGGTATCGACACCCTCAATCCGGTCCACCGGACCATTCAGAGACCGAAACACATTGCCCGACACATTCAGCCCCTGGATGAAATGGCCCGCACCATATGGCTTGATCACCAGCCAGTTGAACCACGGCGCCACGTCATTGGCCGTGCAGGTATTGCCGGTGAGCGTCAGCCCGCCAAAAGAGAACTGATTGGCAAAAGCCGGGTCAGCCTCATATTCATTGGTCCATTCGACAAAGCTGTTATCGATGTAATTGCCGGTGATCGTGGTTTTGACATGGGTTCCGACCAGCACAATCCCGGCAAGCCGCAGACCTTGGGTTTCATTATCGCCCTGAAACCAGTGATTGCCGACCAAGACGTTGCCAGCCCCGCCCAAAATCCCGAAATGCCGCATATGCAAGGCCCGGTTTTCGCGGATCTTCGCGTCATTCGCATTGACGTTGAAGCCGATCGACACCCGATCTTGCGCCCGCAACGGCGATTCCGCCGACAAGAACTGGCAGCGGTCAATCAACATCCCCTGACAACCCGTGCCGATAGAGGTTATCCCACGGTTCTTGGGGCTTGAGATAAAGCAATCGCGGATCTGGAAGATGCCGCCCGCCGGGGCCAGCATGATCGCACTTGACGTCGCGTTGCACTGAAACTCGATGTCATCAAGCCCCATCTTGTCAAGCTGCGTGAAGCCCGCGAAATCCAGAATATAGCGAAACCGCGTGAAAGTGTAGTTTTGCGTGCCCGCCGCCCCGTATAGCGGATTGCTCAGCGTGATGGTTCCGGTGCCGATATTCTTGGATGTCACATAGATCTCGCGCCCGACACCTACGCCTTCGACCAGCGATCCAACCTCGATATTGGCAACATTTGCGACCGCCGTCAGGGTGTTGGGATTGGTGGCGTTATAGCTGGCTTGCGAGGTCACCACAGCCGAATTCCATGCAGGCCCCGGCACCACGTTGAACTGGCCGTTGCGGATCACCCGGCGGGTTGAAAAGGTGGTCTTGTTGTTGACGGCGGCTTGCATGTTGATGGGCGCAGTCACCTCGATCCGACGTCCGCCAAGATCCAGGGATTCGTGGTCGGCAAAGTTCAAAAGCGCCTGAAAGGCCTTCTTGAAGCCCTCTTCCTCGCTTCCGAAAGCATCGGCATAGGTGGCCAGATCAAAGCTGCGCGTCATCGCCAGCCGCTTGTTGACCGGCATCACCACCGTGCCTTCAAACCGCGCAGGCGCATCCAGCGTTACATCGTCGCCAAGAAAATACGTCCCCTCCGAGAACAGCACAGTCCGCCCGGTGCTGGTCGCATCGGTATCCGCCGCCTCAACCGCTTGCGCATCATTGGCGATCCCGTCGCCGACAGCGCCGTAGTCACGCACATCGACCCAATCCATCAGATCGCGCAGGAACACCGATGTCACATCCTCGATGACAAGCTCATCAACCCGCACCACACCGCCATTCGCCCCGGTCAGATCAATGCCGAAATGCCCGAAAATCGCGCTGCGCCCCCAAGGCATGTCAACGCCCATCCGCGATCCGGTGCCGATGATCGCCTCGACCGTCTCGACCTTGCCGTAAGCGGTCAGCGCAACCGTTGGCCCGGTTTCGACCACGCCCGCGACATGCGCCCCACCCGTGGCCCCGGCCCAGGCGGCAATCCGCACCGATGGCAGGTTGCCACTCATCGCTTTCACCCGCGCCCGGACCCGCAAATAGCACCCCGGAATCACCGGCGTGTCGCCCATATAGCGCAGCGCCATCGTGGTGCTGTTCTTTTGCATCTCAAGACAGCTGCCAAAGTCCTGATCCGCTGGCACCAAGGCCACGTCGGGAAAGCCTGCATATGTGGGCGAACCCGGTGTGCCATCGGTGCGCGACCAGACCGCCAGACCTGCATCATATGCGGGCGGCATCAATATCAGCCCGTCGGTGATCACCTTATTCATTCAAGACCCCTTGTCTGTTATAAGCCCGCCTCCCGGATGTGATCCCCGGGTGCCGCCAGCGAATGGGGCACCACAGGCCGCAGCAGATGCGCGGCACAACGGGAAATGCTCATACGGGAAACCGAAGGCTTCATGCCTTCTGCGGGATCTGAAATATCACCAAGGGGTTAATGCTGTTGTTAGTGCAGCGTTCGGTGGGTCGTCCGGGGCGTCAGACGCCAAGCTGGTCTTGCGGGATCGGAAACACCCCGTTGATGCGCCAGGCACCATCAATCATGACCATCTCATAGTCGAACAAATGCCCGGCCCCGGCCTCATCTTTCACAAACACCCGCTGTAGCAACCGGCCGCCCTCATCGCGAAGGGCGCGCAACTCCACCTCTTCGGCCGCCCAGATCATCGGATAGCCGCCGCGCACCATCCGCGCGAAATTCTCGGGGTTGCCGAAAATTTGCCGGATCAGCGGCGATGCGAAGGAATAGGCCAGGCCCGCATCATCGGCGGCAAAAGCCGCAAACTGCCCCTCAATCACCGCGGCTATCGTCGCATCACTGTCATCTTCTTGGGCTAACATGGTCAAAGAAAGCCCCAAAAATCCGACCAAACCCGCGATCAAACCGATAAAAAGCCTTCCCATAGCGGCCCCTCCCCGTTGGCATTTGCGACAACTCAACCTAGCCAGAGATCTTGTTTTAACATAATTTCTTTTTTTCTGAGAGATGTATGGCATTTCGATTTAACCACGACGATCTGACCGCTCATGATGGCCTGCGCCGGCTGGCGACGGAACGTGCGCGCCGTGCGCTGGCGGTACTGGACAACCCCGATCTGTCCACGTCAGAGCAGGTTTTTGCCACCCGCAAACACATCAAGAAACTGCGTGCCTTGCTGCGGCTAATACGTCCGAACTTCAAAGGCTACCGCCAGGAGAATGACGCCCTGCGCGACACCGCCCGGCTGATCGCCGATCTGCGCGATCATGATGCGATCAAAGAAACCTTGGTCAACCTTGCCGGCCTGACCGGGCTTAACAACACGGGTCTGGCCCAACTAAGCGCCACCCTCCCCCTGACCGAATCCACGGCCCAAACCGCCACCAGCCGCCTGTTGACCTGCAAGACGTCGCTGAAGGCCTTCCTCGGGCGTTGCGCGGAATGGGATATTG
>JBATTI010000339.1:0-1679 GCA_049670445.1 Albidovulum sp.
GATCCGGGAAACAGCTCTCCCCGAAAATCGACGCGCAATCCGTAGCACATCACCGGCACGCCAAGATCATCAACTGCACGGGCCAGTTGCCACACTTGGTCGCTGCTTAAAAATTGCGCCTCATCCAGAAATACGCAGGCCAAGGGGCCTTGCCCTTGCCGGTCTGCAATCTTGGCGAACAGATCGGTTTCGGCATCGAAAATGTCGGCGTCCTGACCGATGCCGATACGGCTGGCGATCCGGCCCGTACCAGAACGCTCATCCACGCGGGCGGTCAAAAGATACGTCTCCATCCCACCTTCGCGGTAATTGTGCGAGGCTTGCAGCAGCATCGTCGACTTGCCAGCATTCATGGTCGAATAGTTGAAATAAAGCTTTGCCATAAGCCCTGTTAACCCAAGCGAGCCTGTGGGTTCAACCCGCAGGCTTTGATGGTACGGGGGGCGTCGGCCCTGAAAAAAGCCGATCTTTCCTGCAGTGTTCCGTGAACAGGAAAGACCGGCAATACTCATCCCCAATGCCTCCGCTCACGGGTCCGCCCCATAGCTGGGCCGGGCGTTTAACGCACCTCTTCCGAAGCGCGGCATTTACACTCGTGAAAACAAGAACCGGTACCGGCCACTCGTACTTGTCCCAACACACGGGAACGCTTTACAAATGACAAAGCTGACGGTTCCGATTAATGGGAAAGGCAGTAATGATTTCCCCGCAAGGTGTAGGGGGCGATAATTTTGGAGTGATTACGGGTGGAAAAACCGGCAGGTAACTATCTCAAGCGCCATAGCGAAGCTTTGGTCAAAGACGTTGGTATAGAAACGGCGGCGCGGCTTTGCGGAAAGTCCAAAGCCACGCTGGGACGCTATTATTCTGATGACCCAGATCATGCGGACCGCTTCATGCCGATTGACGTGGTGGCAGCCTTGGAGAAAGAGGCAAAGTTTCCGCATGTAACAGCCGCACTTGCCGATCTGAGTGGGATTACGCTGTCTTACGACCAGGAAAGGCGCAATGCCAACAAGGGTGGGGTAAATTCCGATGTTGTCGCACTGAGCCAACGCTTTGCGATGTTGATGGCCGAATACAACACGTCCATTGAGGACGGCAAGATCACCATCAACGAATCAAAGCGGCTGTTGGCCGAGACATTGGCCATTCAACACGTGCTTTTGGATATCAAGCTGCACTTGGAAGAAGAGGCGAGCTGATCAGCCCGCCTCTGGTCATGACATCGCGTTTGGCCCGGGTTTCAGGCGGCTCGGCTACCCTTTGAGGGGCGCGATGACGTTCTGCGGGCACCGCCTTGGGTGTTGGCCGCAGGTTTTTGACCCTGGCGCTGACCGGGCTTTTGCCCGAATTTCTGACCTGGCTTGCCACCGGCCTTTTGCCCCGGACGGCCACTGCCGCGCGCAGGCTTCGGCGTATGGCCAACCCAGGCCACACCACCGATAACAGGTATCGCGGTTTTCATGGTCTTTTCGACGGCGCGCAATTCGTCCATCTCATCCGGGGCGCAAAAGGCCACGGCGCTGCCGGCGCGGCCTGCGCGGGCGGTCCGCCCAATGCGGTGGACATAGTTTTCCGCGACATTCGGCAGATCGAAGTTATAGACGTGGCGCACATCGGGGATGTCGATGCCGCGTGCGGCTACATCTGTGGCCACCAACACCTTGGTCGTGCCG
>JBATTI010000340.1:0-2842 GCA_049670445.1 Albidovulum sp.
GCCGATTGCCTTGCGCGGTCTGTGGCGCAGGTCGACTGGTGGATGTCGCACCGGCTTCTTGGATCGGCCTACTGGTCCTCTCCCTATCTGATCCAAGAGGCCGATGAACGCATTCTCAACAGCAAGGCAGGGCTTTTGCCGCAAGGCGATCTCGGCGCGAGTGCAAGCCTTTACCGCGTGCTCACGCTTTGTGGCCTTGGGATTGCGATTACCGGCGTCTCCAATCACGGCTCGATGGGCGAGCATCAGATTTCCCACTATATCGACTGTTTTGCACGGGATCGCCATCCGGGAACATTGCATGGCCAGCAGGTCGGCGTTGCGTCATTGACGATGGCACGTCTGCAACAACAGATCCTCGGCCGCGATACGCCGCCGGTTGTGTCCGCGACAAAGATGGATCTGGACGACATGATCCGGCGGATGGGTCCCGATATCGCAAAGGAATGTTATGCGGAATGGTCCAGGAAAGCTTTCAGCGACGCCAGTGCCGATGCGTTCAATGAGAAGATAGCCGAAATTTGGCCGGATCTTCAAAAAGAGCTGGCACCATTCATCATCCCGGCCGCCGAAATTGATGCCATGCTGGCAGCCGCAGGTGGCCCGCGGTCCGCAAAGGATCTGGGCCTGCCGGTCGAATTCTACCGCGAGGCGGTGCGCCACAATCATGAAATGCGCAACAGGTTTTCCTTTGTGGACATAGCGGCGGATGCAGGAATGCTTGACGCATTCGCCGAAGGAGAAAGTTGAAGTAACCGCGAAACAAAGCCCCAAATGGTCTTCAAGAACCGGGTTTTGCAGATGGAAGTGAACGAACGCAGCTAGGGGGAGGTACAATGGCCAAAAAGCCGCTCGTCGCGATTACAGGCGCAAGCTCTGGCATCGGAGAAGCCGTTGCGCGGGCCTTTTCAAAGGCTGGTCATCCGGTCCTTTTGATGGCGCGCCGCCTTGACCGGATGCAGGCCCTGGGCTTGCCCGACGCAATCTGCAAGCAGGTGGATGTGCGCGACAGGCAGGCCATCGCGGATGCCGTTGCCGAAGCAGAGGCCAAGTTCGGCCCCTGCGACATGATGTTCGCCAATGCAGGCATTGCCCGGCTTGCCAATATAGGCCGTCAGGACCCGGCCGAATGGGACGAAATGATCGACATCAACACCAAGGGCGTGATGAACTCGGTCCATGCTGTGATGCGCGGCATGATGGAACGGCGGCAAGGCACGCTGTTCATGATGAGCTCTATTGCCGGGCGCAAAGTCTATCCCGATCACACGGTCTATTGCGGCACCAAGTTCTTTGTTCATGCCGTGTCGGAGGGTCTGCGCGACTATCTGTCGGACTATGATGTGCGCGTCATCGTGTTGTCGCCCGGCGTGATTGAAACCGAAGTGCTTAGCGGTGTTCTCGATCCGCAGACACTTGCCGCTTACAAGGAAAACAAGGTCAAGATGGGCGGCGGCATCGGGCCTGAGCATGTGGCAGATATCATGCTGCATGCCTACCAGATGCCGCAACGGGCGTTGGTTCAGGAAATCTGTATCACACCGACGCGGCAAAAATACTGATCAGGATGAATGGATGACCAGCCCCCCGCTTCCCCAACTGGCCCTCGCCAAGCAGATTGCGCAAACTGCGCCTTTGATCCGTGGCGCCCTGGCCCTGAATACGGGTGTCGAGGGTCGGCCGACACGGGTGGTGTTGGCCCCGCTCTCCGACACCGATGCGGCCAATGCAGATCTGGTGGTTTTCCCGTCACTTGTGGCTGGTGACATCCTTTCGACGCTGACATCACACAAGGCCGGGATCAAGGCGTTTTCCCTGCCTGGTCTTGGCAGTTTCGGGGTTGGAGAAAGCTATGCAGAGGCCTGCGAAGCCCAAGGTGTTGGCGGTGCAAAGCGTAAGGATCTGACCGGACAGGTTGCGGTGGTAACCGGGGCGGCTGGCGGTCTGGGGTTTTCGGTTGCAGAGCTTTTGCGCGCCGAGGGGGCCGAAGTTGGCCTTCTTGATATCGCCGAAGCGCCGGTCAAAGCGGCAGCGGCGAAGCTGGGCGGCATCGGGCTTGCCTGCGATGTCACCGACGCGGCATCGGTTGATGCCGCCATCGCGCAGATCGCCGCATATTACGGCGGCATCGACATTTTGATTTCAAACGCCGGTGCTGCGCATCAAGGTGCTTTGCTTGATCTTGATGACCGGCTTTTCGAGGCGGCATTCGCGCTCAATTTCTGGGGCCATCATTATGTTGCCCGCAGCGTGGTGCGGGTGATGAAGGTACAAGGGACCGGCGGTGCTTTGGTGTTCAATGTCTCCAAACAGGCGGTCAATCCCGGACCGGACTTTGGTGCCTATGGCACCCCGAAGGCCGCGCTGATGGCGTTGATGCGCCAATATGCGGTGGAGCATGGCGCAGACGGGATCACCTCCAACGCCGTCAATGCAGACCGGATCCGCACCGGCCTGATGACCGATAAGATGGTCGCAGAGCGCAGCAAGGCGCGCGGTCTGACGCCCGAGCAATATATGCGCGGCAATCTGATCCGGCGCGAAGTGACCGGAAAAGATGTCGCCGAGGCCTTTGTGCATCTGGCCAAGGCCCGCACCAGCACCGGGGCGGTGCTGACAGTAGATGGTGGCAATGTAGCGGCGATGATGCGATGACAGATCAGGCATATACCGATACCTCAAACAGTCGCTGGCCCCGTTGGCTGACCTCTGAACACCCCCTGCCCTGGCTGTTTCCGGCCACCGCGGCGCTGATCGTCTTTGGCCTATACCCAATCCTTTATGCAATCTGGCTTTCGTTGTTCCGCCGCAATCCGGTCACCCGGGAAAATGTCTGGGAACC
>JBATTI010000341.1:0-1603 GCA_049670445.1 Albidovulum sp.
GTCGGATCCCTCGGCAAAGAAACCCCGCGAAACGAATGGGGCTTGGATAGACAGGGCCGGACCGCGCAACGGGCTGGAAAGCGCCACACCAACACGGCCAGACCGTATGGCGTGGCCCTTTGCCTGCGCGAAAAAAGCGTGATGCCGATAGACCAGAGACCAACCATGCACTAACACTCAGACAGGACCACGCGACCGGGGCACTCAATTCCGCCGGAGCCGTCTGGTCATGCCGTGGGGACAAGAGAGAGAGGGCGCAACCTTGATAGTTAGTCAAAGAACGGGGGGCCGAGTTGCCTGAGAACCGTCTTGCCCTTATCGACCGCGAGGTGGCGACAATTGGCGATATTGCGCCCGGCGGGTATCTTTTGGCGCTTCGGATCGGCGGCACCTCGCCGCTGCAGGCCTATCACACCTATCCGCAGGCCTGGATCGATGAATATACCCAAAACGGCTATATGCTGCGCGATCCGCTGATGACATGGGCATTGACGATTGGCGGCACGGTGCGCTGGAGCTCGGCGCTGTTGCTTGATCCGTTTCGCATATTCCGCAAGGCGGCCAAGCACGGTTTGCACTTTGGCGCCTCGGTGGCGCATGGGCCAATAAGTTCGTTGACGATTTGTTCAATGGCGCGCGCCGATCGTGAATTCAGTGATGAAGAGATCGCCGCCGCCCAGGCGATCGTGGTCAGCGTCCATGATGCCGCCGAGCCGCCGCAAAGCCTGACGGAAGACGAAAAGCGCATCCTTGACGCAATGGCCGCAGGTCTGGACAACACGGCCATTGCCAAGTCGGCCGGCGTGTCGGTGGCACAGATCGACGCGCTTTATGCCCGCCTGTTTGCGCGCACCCAGCAAGAGGTGCTGCGCCATGCGAAACGGTTCAAGCTGATATAAAGCGCGTCGAAACCTGGCTTTTGGATGCGATCTGGCCTTTGGTGGCGGGCCCCGCAGTCGTCGGGCTGGACCTGAGTGGCGCTTTGCCCTAGCTTTCCTTATCCTGTCACAAAAAGCCGCCGGTTTCGAGCGATTGGCCAAATCGCTATTGGTCAAATCGCTTTTGCCCAAATCGCGGCTGCCATCAGTGGGAGCTTGCCATGCACGCCCGTATTCTGAACGCCACAATCACCTTTGCCGCAACGATTGCACTTGGCTTGACCTCTGCCGTCCCAGTCGCCGTCGCGGCCGAGGGGGATCAGGTGCCGCTGACCGCGGCCGAACTGACCACGCTGCTGTCCGGACAGACCGAGACATGGAGCACCTTGGGCGCGGGCTATTATGATCCGGCGGGGGAGATCGCATTTATGTGGAAAGACAAGCCCGGTTCGGGGGCTTGGAAAATCATCGCTCAGCCGGACACCGACACGGGCATCTTATGCCTGAAGATCACCGCCTGGTACGGCGATGACTTCAATTGCGGCTGGAGCTATTTTCGCGTGGATGGTGATATCTTTTCGCTGAACCTGAAAACCGACAAGGCAACCAAAATGCCCGGATTCGCGCCCGGAAAGACCTTTTAGGGCAAATCACGCGCCGGGCATGGAGGAGGGGATCCACCAATCGCGCCCACGCGGGGTTGTGACATATTCGGGCCAGCGAAA
>JBATTI010000342.1:0-3869 GCA_049670445.1 Albidovulum sp.
GCAAGGGCGCGGTCCAGCAAAAGCAACGCGGCGTGCGATTCGCCCGCGCGATTAAGAAGGGACGCCAGATGGACCAGCGCCGGGGGCAGGCCGGGGGCCAGACAGACGGCGCGCTGGAACTGGCTTATCGCGTCGTCGTAGCGGCCCTGATCCATATATACCTGCCCGAGGTTATCGTGCGCTTCGGCGTAACCGGGGGCGATGCTGATGGCCTTTTGTAGGTTTTGCGTGGCGACTGACATCTTGTTCTGCCTGGCCTGAGCGGTGCCAAGAATGTTCCAGCCGATGGCAGAGCCGGGATAGCGTTTGAGCAGCTTTTGCGCGGCATTCTCGGCCTGAGATAACTGGCCTGCGGCCAGCATCATCATCAGCGGCCGGATCTCTTTAGGGGACATACCGCCGGTGGGCGGTCTGGTGCTTGAGCGGCGCGCGCCGAACCTGTCTTGCAGCAGGATGCGGAATTTGGGGTCAACGGGGGCAGACTTTACCACGCGGGTAATCTCGGCCTCATCCTGGGCGGTGCCGCCCAGTGCCACGGCGTCGGACCATGCCTGCCAGACGGCCACTTCGGCGGGGCGCAGACGGACGGCTTCTTTCAGATAGGGGAAGGCGGCCTCATACCGGTGGGCCCCGGTCAGGATACGGCCGATCTGGAAATGTGCCTCGGCGATCTTTGGATTATCGGTGACGATGGACCCGAAGGTCTTGAGCGCCGCATCAAGATTGCCCGCACCCTGAAAGGCCAGCCCTTCCGCATAGACTTTCTGAATATCAGCCGCAGACATTTGCCCCATTGTCAGGTTCCCAAGGTGATTTCAAACCGCCGCGACCCTATAGGCGCGCCCGGAAAATGTCGAGTTGGTCAAGCGCCCTATTGGCGGGGCAATGCCTTGGGCGTCGTACAAATGAAAAAGAGCGGGCAATGCCCGCTCTTTCCCGAAGTCATGTGATCGTCAGATCAGAACGACATGCCCAGACCAGCGGACCAGGTCTTGTCGCCATGGCCGTTGAAAGCATCGTAGTTGCCACCGCTGCTTGCACCGTAGCCGAACATTGCAACTGCACCGCCGCCAAGATCGTAGTTGGCAACCAGGCCGAAGCCTTTCGGATCGTCAACACCAGCGAGCGTAGCCGAGTAGATACCGTAGTTCGCGCCAACGGTCAAAGCACCGGTGGTGTAAGCGACGCCGATACCAGCCCAGCTGTCAACGGCAACGCCGTTACCAACATAGTCGGTGATGGCCGTGGTTGCACTTGAGTCGAAGTCAGCATAGCCGAGCGAAACTTCGAAGCCGTTGCCCCATTTTGCATGACCAGCAAGCGCCCAGGTGCTTACGTCGCCATTGTCCTGGTAACCGATACCTGCGTTTGCATCAGCGCCGCCCATCTGGCCGGCCCACTTAACACCGATGCCAACGGTCGGATCCCCTTGAGTGTAAGCCGGGATGGCAGCCGTACCAACATCGCCTGGCCCTGTAGAGGGAACAGCTGGGATAAAGGCTGATGTCTGACGATCGTCCATCTCGACTGAAACAGCTACACCCCAGTCACCGAACGAGTACTCGTAGCGAGCGATCTGGTCGTCATAACCGCCGTCAAGACCGGTGTTCCAGTACGCGCCAGCATGGGTCGAGTGGTCATCAGAAAGCGAGGTGCCCGAGAAGATATCCGGAACGGCCCAGTCCAAAGCACCTTTGGTTTCACCCAAAGTCACCTTGCCGAAGGAACCCGATACCCAGAAAGCTTCGTCATCGATACGTGGCGTACCGTTGATCAGATCCTGGCTGTTGCTTTCTTCGATCTGAACCGAACCACCGAACGACAAACCGCCATCGGTTTCGCCCGAGAAGTTGAAGTTCACTTGCCAGTCATTGTGGAACTGGGTGTCGAAAGCGGGGTCGTTACCGCCGTTAACACCGATTTCGGCGTAACCGGACAGCGAGATTTCAGCGGCCGCAGCACCGGCGAAGCCGATGAGAGCGGTGGTCGCAAGAAGAACCTTTTTCATTTCGTATTCCCTCGTGTGTTTAAAGGTAGGCCCAACTCAGGGGAATCCGAATTGGGTATGCTTCTATTTCCCCTCTTGTTGTTGGCATTGCAACGGAAACGGGCCGGCGGGCGAAAGACTTGGGATCGGATGGTGCAGTCTTGCCACAGTGGCCTTTGCGGGGGCTGGGCCTTTCCTATGGCCCCGCATGGCTGGGAAAAGCCTTGTTCGCGCGCAAACCCTCGGTTAGACAACGGCATTGGCATTTAAAGACTATGGGCAGGGGCGATGCAAAAATCAGTCCGGGGCGGTTTGCGGATAACGATACGGACGGCGGTTTTAGGCGGCCTTGTTGCCACCTTAGCGTCATGTGGGGGAATCGGCAGTGGCGATTCCGGGCTGTTTGGCAAACGAAGCAAGGCGCCGACCACCTCTACAGAAGATAAACGCGCAGCTGCACTTGCGCAGCGCGGAAGCGTATATGAAACCAGAGGCGGCCGTAGGGGTAAGGTCAGAAAGCCGCGCTCGAAGCTTTCTGATCTGTTCAGCAAGAATAATGCCGATCCGAATGTGACGGTCGAGGTCAACAAATACCTCTGGCAGGCATCGCTTGAAGTGCTGAACTTCTTGCCGATCCAGTCGGTTGATCCCTTCTCGGGGGTTCTGGTGACCGGCTTTGGCACTCCGCCGGGTGGTGGGCGGGCTTATCGCGCGACGATTTATGTACAAGACCCCGCCCTTGATGCGCGGTCGCTGAAAGTGGCGCTGGTGTCAAAATCAGGCCCGGTTGATGCGGCCACCTTGCGTGCGGTCGAAGATGCAATCTTGACCCGTGCGCGGCAGTTGCGGATTCGCGACGGCAAGCTTTAAGGCTTTAAGGGCTTTGGGGGGGCGCGGCCCCCGGCCCTGCGGCCTTCCCCGAAAATATTTGTGGCCCCGGTGAAGGGCACGACGCTCTGGACCTTGTTCTGTCTGTGGGTATAACCAGCGCAGTCTTGTGAAGGAATATCCCGATGTCGCGCTATGATCCGGCCACCAGTGAAGCAAATTGGCAAGAGGCCTGGGACAAGGCGCAGGCGTTTTTGGCGCGGCGCGATCCGGCAAAACCCAAATATTATGTGCTGGAGATGTTTCCCTATCCCTCCGGGCGCATCCATATGGGCCATGTGCGCAACTACACGATGGGCGATGTCGTCGCGCGCTATAAGGCGGCACAGGGCTTTTCGGTGCTGCACCCGATGGGCTGGGACGCCTTTGGTATGCCCGCCGAAAACGCTGCAATGGCCACCGGCATTCACCCCAAGGATTACACCTACGGCAATATCGCCGAGATGAAGGCGCAGATGAAGCCTTTGGGGCTTTCCATTGATTGGAGCCGCGAACTGGCCACCTGCGACCCCGAATATTACGGCCAGCAGCAAGCGATGTTCATCGATTTTCTTGAGAAGGGCCTGATTTACCGCAAGAAAGCCGTGGTCAACTGGGACCCGGTCGATATGACGGTTCTGGCCAATGAACAGGTGATCGACGGCAAGGGCTGGCGTTCGGGCGCGGATGTGGAACGGCGCGAGCTGGTGCAATGGTTCTTCAAGATCTCGGACTATTCCGAGGAACTGCTTACCGCAATCGACAGTCTGGATAACTGGCCCGCAAAGGTTAAGCTGATGCAGGCCAACTGGATCGGCAAGTCACGCGGCGCGCAATTCTGCTTTGAAATCGACGGCGCGCCCGCCGGGTTTGACAAGATCGAGGTCTATACGACGCGGCCTGACACGATCTTTGGCGCGTCATTCGTGGGGATCTCGCCTGATCATCCATTGGCCAAGGCGCTTGAGGCACAAGATCCGGCAATTGCCGCCTTTTGCGCGGAATGCCGTAAAGG
>JBATTI010000343.1:0-7966 GCA_049670445.1 Albidovulum sp.
GTCTGGCGCGGCTGCGCATTCCTTGCGGCGGGCGGGCGCACTATTTCGCCGGTCGATCCAACTTTTGCGCTTATCGGTGGCGGCCCTTATGGGGCGGTTGGCGCGACGGGCAGCTGGATTGTGGGGCTTTTGGCCTGCGCCGGTGTGCTGTGGTTGTTGTCTTCGGGGCGTGCCAAGCGGCGTTTGCACGAATTTGCGCAGCGGCCAATGTGGGCCGAAGTCTTCCTGGCCGTTCTGGGTTGCGGTCTGATCATCGGCGCGGTCACGCTGGTGAACGCCTATCCTTGGCCGAAAGGAATCGTGAAAGACTATGCTGAAAAGAACAACATAACCGTCCCTGAAGAGGGTTTGTTCATCAGCCACGGCTTTGCGATTCCAGTGTTGATCTTGATCGTTGTCGGTATCTTGATGACGCTTTTGATGACCCGCACGCGCTTTGGACGCTATGTGTTCGCGATCGGCGGCAACCCAGAGGCTGCGGCCCTTGCCGGCATAAACACCCGCTGGATGACGCTAAAGATTTTCACCCTTATGGGCGCACTGGCCGGATTGTCCGGGGCTGTCGCCTCGGCCCGCCTGAACTCTGCCACCAACGCGCTTGGTGTTTTTGATGAGCTTTACGTGATCGCCGCCGCCGTTATCGGTGGCACTTCTTTGGGTGGCGGAATTGGTACGATTTACGGCGCCGTCCTTGGTGCATTGGTCATGCAAAGCCTTCAGACCGGCATGGTGTTGATCGGTTTCGACACGGCTTTGCAGCAAATCGTGGTTGGCAGTGTTTTGGTCTTCGCCGTCTATCTCGACAACCTTTATCGCCGTCGGCAGAAGTGAGGGAGCCCGCCATGCAGACATCCGAAAAACCACTGGTCGAGTTGCGCGACATCTCTATCGCCTTCGGCGGCATCAAGGCTGTTGACCACGTCAGCATTGATCTTTTCCCGGGTGAGGTCGTGGGGCTTTTAGGCCATAATGGTGCCGGTAAATCCACGCTGATCAAATGCCTGTCGGGGGCTTATCGCGCCGATAGCGGGGATATCTTGGTAAGCGGCCAAAAGGTCGAAATCAACAATCCGCGCGACGCCCGCGCGCTGAATATTGAGACGATCTATCAGACGCTGGCGCTGGCCGATAATCTTGATGCGGCCTCAAACTTGTTTTTGGGCAGAGAGCTGGTTTCGCCACTGGGCTTCGTCGATGACGGCAAGATGGAGGCCGAGACGCGCAAGATCATGGCGCGGCTCAACCCGAACTTCCGTAAATTCAACGTGCCCGTGTCAGAGCTTTCGGGCGGCCAGAGGCAATCGGTTGCCATTGCGCGGGCGGTCTATTTCAACGCCCGTATCTTGATCATGGATGAGCCCACGGCAGCACTTGGCCCGCATGAAACGCAGATGGTTGCTGAGCTTATTCAGGAACTAAAGCGTCAAGGCATCGGCATCTTCTTGATCGAACACGACATTCACAACGTGATGAAGCTTTGCGACCGCGCTTGTGTGATGAAGAACGGTCAAAAGGTCGGCACTGTCAATGTGGACGAAGTCACCGATGAGGATATCTTGAGCATGATCATCCTTGGCCAGCCGCCTGCCAAGGCTGCGTAATGTATCTTGGGCTCGATCTTGGCACATCGGGGCTGAAGGGCGTTATCATTGATGATGCCCAACAGATCCTGGCCGAGGCCGCCGCCCCACTGCTGGTCAGCCGCCCACAGGACGGCTGGTCTGAGCAATCTCCGGCCGATTGGATAGCAGCGGCCGAGGCGGTTTTTGCGGCCCTACCGGGCGATTTGCGAAGCCGGTTGAACGGCATAGGCCTTTCAGGCCAGATGCATGGTGCCACGCTTCTTGATAAGGCCGATGATGTCTTGCGGCCTTGTATATTGTGGAATGATGCGCGGGCGCATGCGGAGGCGGCAAAGCTTGATGCCGATCCGCAATTTCACGCGATTTCGGGCAATATCGTCTTCCCCGGTTTTACCGCTCCTAAGCTTTTGTGGGTCGCGGCGCATGAGCCTGAGTTGTTCCACAGGGTTGCCAAGGTATTGCTGCCAAAGGATTATCTGCGCCTGTGGTTGACCGGCGAACATGTGGCCGAGATGTCGGATGCGGCTGGCACCAGCTGGCTTGATACCGGGGCGCGCGATTGGTCCGACAGCTTGCTGGATGCGTGCAGCTTGTCGCGCGATCAGATGCCGCGGCTTATCGAAGGCTCAGAGATTTCTGGGCGGTTGCGTCATGATCTGGCCGGACGCTTTGGATTGCCTGCCGGTATCGTCGTGGCAGGCGGCGGCGGCGATAATGCCGCTTCGGCCATTGGTACCGGTGTGGTGAAGGCGGGTCAGGCTTTTGTGTCGCTTGGCACCTCGGGTGTGCTGTTCGCAGCCAATGATGGCTACCGCCCCGATGCGGCAACGGCCATTCATACCTTTTGCCACGCCCTACCCGATACCTGGCATCAAATGGGAGTTATTCTTGCTGCAACCGATGCTTTGAACTGGTTCGCGCGGCTGGCCGGCACTGACGCCCCCACCCTTACTGCCGGGCTGGGTGCCCTCAACGCACCCGGAAAAACCCGGTTTTTGCCCTATCTTGGCGGTGAGCGCACGCCGTTGAACGATGCGTTAATCCGCGGCGCCTTCATCGGGCTTGAACATGCGACCGACCGTAATGCGGCCACCCGCGCTGTGTTGGAAGGCGTCGCATTTGCGATCCGTGATTGCCGCGATGTGTTGGCGGCGACGGGGACCAAAATCACCCAACTTCTTGCCGTGGGTGGTGGGTCACGCTCTGACTACTGGCTTTCGACAATTGCCACCGCCCTTTGCACCCCAATCTCTGTACCGGTTTCGGGTGATTTTGGTGGCGCCTTCGGTGCCGCACGCCTTGCGATAATGGCTGCAACCGGGGCGGGGGCCGAGATTGCGACACTTCCCGCAATTCAGCGAACAATCGACCCTAATACAGGCCTTTTGGCCGCATTTGACCATGGGCACGCGCGTTACGTTGCCGCCCGCGACGCCATGAAGGGGCTGACATGAACGACTTCTTCCACGACATCCCGAAGATCCGTTACGAAGGTGCTGCTTCAACCAATGAATTCGCTTTTCGGCACTACAACCCCGATGAAATCGTCATGGGCAAAAGGCTGGAAGATCATCTGCGCTTTGCAGTGGCCTATTGGCACTCCTTCGCATGGCCCGGGGGCGATCCGTTCGGCGGCCAAACCTTTGAGCGGCCGTGGTTCGGCGACACGATGGATCATGCGCGCATGAAGGCCGATGTGGCGTTTGAGATGTTTGATATTCTTGATGTCCCATTCTTTTGCTTTCACGATGCTGACGTGCGCCCCGAGGGTGCTACATTCGCCGAAAGCCTTATGAATCTGGAGGCTATCACCGATTACTTCGCCGCCAAGATGGAGGATGCGAAGACCCGGCTTTTATGGGGCACCGCCAATCTTTTCTCGCACCGCCGCTTCATGTCGGGTGCCGCGACCAACCCCGATCCTGAAGTCTTCGCCTATGCTGCGGCCACGGTAAAAGCGTGCATGGATGCCACTCATAAGCTTGGTGGCGAGAATTACGTGCTTTGGGGGGGGCGCGAAGGATATGAAACGCTTTTGAACACCGATCTGGGCCGCGAGGCAGAGCAAGCGGGCCGGTTCTTGCAGATGGTCGTCGAATACAAGCACAAGATTGGCTTCAAAGGCGCGATATTGATCGAACCGAAGCCGCAAGAACCATCAAAGCATCAGTATGATTACGACGTGGCAACGGTTTATGGCTTCTTGAAACGCTTCGGACTTGAGGATGAGGTCAAGCTCAATATCGAGCAGGGCCATGCGATCTTGGCGGGGCATTCCTTTGAACACGAACTGGCCTTGGCGGCGTCACTTGGGCTTTTCGGTTCCATTGATATGAACCGCAATGATTATCAATCCGACTGGGACACTGACCAATTCCCGGACAACGTCCCGGAAAAAGCGCGCGCCTATTATGAGGTGCTGCGCGCGGGGGGCTTTACCACGGGCGGGACGAATTTTGACGCCAAGCTGCGGCGGCAATCGCTTGATCCTGAAGATCTGATCTTGGCCCATGTCGGCGCAATGGATGTTTGTGCCCGCGCTTTGAAATCTGCGGCAGCGCTTTTGGAAGATGGCGCGTTGGAGGATGCGCGCAATGCCCGCTACGCAGATTGGGATAGGCCTGAAAGCCGCGCAATGCTCGAATCGTCACTCGACGAAATCTCGGCGAAGGTGCTTCTTACTGGTGCGAATCCCCAACCAATTTCGGGCAGGCAAGAAAGATTGGAGAACCTATGGAACAGATTCCTGTGATTCAGCTCAGGAAAATAATGATTGCTTGTTCTATTTTTGACAGTCGCGCGTGATTCAGATTTTGGGCCTACCATACTGATTTCAGTGTGTTTTCTGGGAAATCCTACAATGCTTCATTTCACAGGCCCATTGTGCGCGATTTGAGAACACAGCATTTCGCACCGCCGCCACATGATCCGTTGCGATTCTTATTTCAGTTACCTATTCATAGATAATGTTGCGTATCGCCGGACCCGGGGGGCTGGGTTTGGTCTGGATCTAGAATACCGGAGTCCGACCGAATGACTGTGCCCTTTCCTAACTTTGACCAGTCTACGCACATACATACCTCAAAAAGCCTCTATGCTGCCTTCGGAAAACGCGCGTTCGATATAACGATGGTTCTGCTCTCTGCACCTATCGTTTTGCCGGTCTTGTTGGTCATATGCTTGGCCGCTTGGGCGCAGGGTGGGAAGCCGTTTTATACCCAGCGTAGAATTGGCGTAAATGGGCGCGAGTTTCTGTGTTGGAAAATCCGTACAATGGTGCGTGACGCAGATGCGGTACTTGCCGCTATGATCGCCTCTGATCCAAAGGTTGCCCAAGAGTGGGCGCTTAATCAAAAGCTAAGCAATGATCCGCGGATCACCCGGCTGGGGCGGTTTTTGCGGCGGACCAGTCTGGATGAACTTCCGCAGCTTTTCAACGTTCTCAACGGCACCATGTCGCTGGTCGGGCCACGGCCCTTCATGCCAGATCAGCGCAACCTTTATTCAAGCGGAAGCCCCGATGCTGCCTATTATCGGCTGCGCCCCGGCATTTCCGGCCTTTGGCAGGTCAGCCGGCGCAATGCGGGATCTTTTGGTGAACGCGCGCATTTCGATGAAGATTACAGCGCGCGAATGGGGCTGGCCTTTGATCTATGGATCTTATGGCGCACCTGCACTGTTGTGTTGCGCGCCACCGGCATCTGAATCAGCCCGCAATTATCACGACCACTTGCCCCAGATCGCCTCGGGCCCAAGTCCGGTGACGAATTCGGCATGCGCTGCGGCCTCTGCCTCGGTCAGGCGCGGGGCAAGCGGGGCAGGGCGGCGGGACGGGGCCCAGGCTTCCCGCTCGTCCGCGGTACCGGACGAACTACCGCTTTCGGCCGACAAGGCGAAATCGGGCTGCCGGCCGCCAATCAACTCCAGATAAACCTCTGCCAAAAGCTCACTGTCCAGCAAGGCACCGTGCTTGTCGCGTGCGGAGTTGTCGATGCCGAAACGACGGCACAAAGCATCTAGAGAAGCCGGGGAGCCGGGGAATTTGCGCCGCGCAAGGCCGACGGTATCAAGTGCGCGGTCCATCGGGATCACAGGCAGATTGGCCCAGCCCAGCTCGGCGTTGAGGAACTTCATGTCAAAGCTGGCGTTATGGATGACCAGCCGGGAATCGGCACCGATAAAATCCAGGAAAGCCGCCCCGACTTGCGCAAAGCGCGGCTTATCGCGCAAGAACTCATCGCCAAGGCCATGCACCTCGAATGCCTCTTTGGGCATCTCACGCTCGGGGCTGATATATTGGTGATAGATACGCCCGGTTGGCATGTGATTTAGAAGTTCAATCGCGCCAATTTCAACGATGCGGTGGCCTTCGGAAGGCTCAAACCCTGTGGTTTCGGTATCAAGAACGATTTCACGCATGGGTTTGCCTTAGATCGGCCAGAAGGCGGCGCACGGCGGTGCGAGCGGTGTCAGGCGTAAGGGTTTCGATCACATATGTGGCACGGCCGCGCTTTTCGGCGTCAGGCATCTGGCGCGCGCGGATCTGTTCAAACAAGGCGTCCGTCATGCCGGGTCTGGCCATGACGCGGGCGCGCTGAACCTCTGGCGGCGCAGAAACGACCAGGGTTGCGTCCATGGCTTTTTCGGCGCCGGTTTCAAACAACAGGGGGATATCAAGGACAACAATCACGGTATCGAGCGCCTTGGCGCAAGCCACAAAGCCCGCGCGGTGGGCCGCGACCAGTGGGTGAACCACTGCCTCTATCCGCGCAAGGGCGGTGGGGTCGTTGGCGATCCAATCTTTCAAGCGGCCGCGGTCGATCTGACCGTCAACCAAAGCGTCGGGGCAAAGGGCCGCAAGCGGCTTCACGGCGGCACCAGACTTGGCGTAAAGCGCATGAACTGCGCCGTCGGCATCCCAAACCGGGATGCCTTCATCCGCGAACATGGCGGCGGTGGTCGATTTTCCCATACCGATGGATCCGGTCAGCCCCAAAAGAAACGGCGCCGTCATTCGGCCAAGACCGCATCGCGTGTGGCTTGATCAACATCCGGTTTGTGGCCGAACCAGCGTTCAAACCCCGGAACGGCCTGATGCAGCAACATGCCAAGCCCATCAACAACGGTGCAGCCCATCGCCTCAGCCTCGCTCAAAAGGTGGGTCTTGAGCGGGGCATAGACCAGATCCGTCACCAATGCCTTGGGCGACAGGGCATCCAAAGGCACGCGAAATTCCGGTTTGCCAGTCATGCCAAGCGAGGTGGTGTTCACCACGGTTGCGGCGTCTTCCATCATATTTCCGGCCTGCACCCAGTCATGCACGATAACTTTGGCACCAAATTCGACCCGAAGCGCATCGGCGCGGGCCTTTGTGCGGTTGGCAAGGCGGATTTCGGGTACGCCCACTTCCAGCAGGGACGCGATAATGGCGCGGGCAGCGCCCCCTGCACCAACCACTGCCGCTGGTCCAGAGCCGGGCTGCCAATCCGGCGCGTTTTGGCGCAGATTGGCAACAAAACCATAGCCATCGGTATTATCAGCATGGATGCGCCCGTCACGACGAAAAATCAATGTGTTGGCTGCGCCAATAAGGGCCGCACGGTCGGTCACGATGTCGGCCAGCGCCAGCACCGATTCCTTATGAGGAATGGTGATATTACACCCAACAAAACCAGCCATGGGCAAGGTTGCGATCACTTCGGACAGATTGGCCTGAGAGACATCCATCGGGATGTAATGCCCTTCGATGCCATATTTCCTCAGCCAGTAGCTGTGCAGGCGGGGCGAGCGTGAATGTGCGATCGGTGCACCGATAACGCCGGCGAGGGGTATGCGGATTTGGTCAGTCATGATGCGATTTCGCCGCGAATACGAAGCCAGGTCAAGAGCTCGATCAGTGGCAGGCCTTGGATATTGAAAAAATCGCCATCTATTCGTGAAAATAGGCGGATTCCCTCTGCCTCGATCAGGTAGCAACCGACAGAATGACGGATCGTGTCCCAGTTGCGGGCAACGTAATCGGTGCGGTAAGCAACAGACGTATCGTGCATGGTCAGCCGCACGGTTCCGACATGACGCCAAAGGGGCTGCCCGTTCTCATAAACAACAGCGGCGGAGAAGAGCTTATGGGTTTTGCCCGAAAGAGCCGCCAGCTGGTCAATTGCTTGTTGCGGGGTCTCGGGTTTGGCAAAGATCTGGCCATCCAACTCCAAAAGTTGATCGGCGCCGATAACCAAGGCGTCGGGCTCTCGATCAGAGGTCTTGCGGGCTTTGACTTCGGCAAGGTGATCGGCAATGTCATGCGGCCCGGCGGCTTCAGCCAGAAGGCTTGCGCGGATTGCCTCTTCATCGACGCGTGGCAGGGCGGTGGTGAAGATGATGCC